>CAYYPB010000195.1:0-5669 GCA_964473405.1 uncultured Planctomycetaceae bacterium | reverse complement strand
TTTCCACAGGCTCCCGCAGAAGAGCGGCGAGGACCAGCTTTGGCGCGCGCTCAGGCGCCTCTCCCACGAGCGCCTCGGCAAGCCGACAACCTGGGCCGACATCCAACGCACCATAGAGAAGCAGTCGGGCCGTTCGCTCGCGAAGTTCTTCGACGCCTGGGTCCACGGGTCGGGCATCCCCGACGTTGCGATCGATGACGCGAGCTTCGACCCGACCACGATGCGGCTCACGATCACGACCGTTCAGCGGGGGGATCGCATCTTCGATATCGATTTGCCCGTCCGCATTGTCTATGAGGACGGCAGCACGCTTGACGCATCGGTTCCCGCAGGCAGCGCCGCACGGGCCACGACGATCAAGACGCTGGTAGCGCCGAAGTACGTCTTGGCCGATCCGGATTTCCTCGTGCTCCGCAAGATCCCGATGGATAACATCATGCCGACGATCTCGCGCGTGGGACGATCCAAGTCGTTGACGATGGTGCTGGCCGAAGCGGACCACAAGCCTTACGCCGATCTGGCCGACTCGTTTCGCGACAACTACGAGGATGCAAAGGAAACGAGTTTGACGGAGGTGATGGCGGCGGACGTCACGCCGGAGGACGTCAAGACAGGCCACGCGCTGTTCATCGGCAAGGGGTGCCTCACCGATGTCGCGCGGACCCTGCTGGAAGGGCAGCCCCTGGCGTTCGGCGACGGCTACTTCACCGTGGGTGAGACGCGCTACGACAAGCCGGGCCACGCCGTGCTGTGCTGCATCAATCACCCCGACGGCTCCGACGCGGTCGTGTGCTTCTACTACGGCAACAGCGAGGTCGCCGTGAAGAAGGCTCGCTACGCCACGTTCTACGGCGGTAACAGTCTCGTCGTTTGGGAGAAGGGTAAGCCCGGCTTCCGTCAGGATTTCGAGCAGCCTCAGAGAGTCGACGTGAGGATCGAGGAGTAGGGCACTGCTCGAAGGGGACATGGGCTCCTGCGTCGATGGGCCGGTCTTGTCGGCGTGCTGTTCGCTGAACGGAAGTTGCGCGCTCGGCAGTGAGTCTGTTCAGGGCGTGGGCCGGAAGACGAGTGAGGCGCCGTCCGATGCCCGATTCTGATTCACACGCCATCAGCATCGGACAGCCCGGCGCTGGAAACTCCCGGCATCGCTGGCTTGTGGGCGTCGCGCTATTCGCCGCGTGCGTGCAGGGCGGCTACTACCTCTATCGACCCGACGCGCCGCCCTCACCCGACGAGCAGGAATATGCTGCGCTGGCGATGAGCCTCGCGGATGATGGATGCCTGGCACTGCCCTCGGGATCAACGGCCGATGGCACCGTGCTGCCGGGCGACATCGCCAAGCGGATGCCGCTGTACCCGGCACTTCTCAGCCTCGTCTATCGCAGCCAGCCGCCGACCCTGTGGATCAACGCCGCGTTGATGCTGCAGACCTTCCTGGCGTGGTGCAATGTGTTGCTCATTGCGCTGATCGCGGCACGACTCGCCGATGATCGCGCCGGGATCCTCGCGGGCATCCTGGCGACCCTCTATGCGCCGCTTCTGTTCTTGCAGATGTCGGTGCTGACGGAGACGCTGCTCATCTTTCTGCTGCTCTCGGCGATCTTGCTCTATCTCGTGGCCGGCCTTCGCGAACGGTCTGTCGTCGGCCTGGCGGGTTTGGCCGGCGTCTCGGCTCTGTTGGGGTTGGCCGTGCTGACCCGGGCCAATGCACTGCTACTGATCGTCCCGTTCGTTGTGGACACGGCGATTCGCAAGGGCGGGCTGACGAGCCGAGTCGCTCGCGTTTGCCTCGTACTCGTGCCTGCCTTGGCCTGTGCGATCGGTTGGGGGCTTCGCAACCAACAGGCCGTCGGCAGCTTCACCCTCTCGACGACCGGCGGGCTCAATCTCTATCTGGGCAACAACCCGACGTACGCCGACAACGCCGGCCTCGATCGCACGGACTACAACATTGCCGTGCGCATGCGCGCCGCGGATCCCAACCTGACTGAAGCGGGGGCCGACCGGCTTCTCCTCGATCGCGGTCTTGCGTTCGTGCGTGAGAACCCTGGCGAGACGGCGATGAACTGCCTGCGCAAAGTCGGCGTGTGGCTGCGGCCTGTTATCCCCTCGTCAGGGCCCATGACGCCGATGTTGGCACTGATGTTCATCGCGGCCGTCGGCTGGCGCCGATTCCGCCAGGGACAGCTCCAGAGCAAGCGGCTCGCATTCTATCGGATCGCCCTCTGCGGCGGACCCTTGCTGGCGATCTACTGGATGTTTCAGATGACGGCCTTTGCGGTGTTGGACATCCCCGGCGTTGCCGCACCGCTGCCGTTCGCGACGCCGCTCTACATCCTGTCCGTCGGCGTTCCCGCCCTGGTGTTCTTGCGGAGCGAGCCGCGCGCTGGCGGTTTGCTGGCCGGACTGATTGTCAGCCAGCTCGTCGTCGCGGTTGTGTTCATTCCGCTCGTGAGGATCCGCTGGACGGTCGACGCGATGCTGATCGTCGCCCTCGCCGTCGGCGTCTCGAACCTATGCCGCTGGCTCTGCGACGAGAAGGCCGGCGCCCACTCAGAGCCCCAAGCGTCAGCGACGGGTGAGTAGCGGCCGACGTCCCCGTCGGCCGAGGCGCACCGGATCGCTCCACTCTATTGGAGCCCCAAGCGTGAGCGAGCGGGTTAGATCGCCGACGGTCCTCTCCTCGAAAACCCCGCGCTGACGCTTAGGGCTCTGATCCGTCACCGACGTTGCCACCCGCGTCAAACGCGCTTACACTGCGCCCCGCAAGAAGCAAACGGGGGAGCGTCAGGGTTCCTGGTGGGCTCCGCGGTCTTCAAAGCCGTCGAGGCGTTGTTTCGCAGCGCCTGGTGGGTTCGATTCCCATCCGCTCCCGTTCTTCCTCGCGACACCGACCCCCCCGATCCCAACGCCGAGCGCAAGCGAACGGGTCTATTGACCAGCGGTCGGTCCAGTCAGCGCGTCATTCGGGCTCTTGGGTGCTGGATTGCATCTATGGTCCGTGTGAGCCCGAGGAGTAGTCGGACGATCGGCACGGTGCGGCGAGCATGCCAGGCTAGTGGGTTCGTGTCATCGGCGGGCCGGCGGTGCGCAGCGAAAACGCTCAATACTTTGCGAGTTGGGAAGCCGTCACGACTCGTTCAGGTCTTGCGCCCGAACGCCGTTGCCACGAAATGCATGGATGCCTCGGTATATGATCGGGAGGCCGCCCAAGAAACACGCGATCACGAAGACGAGTTCCAGCGCGGCCATGCATGGGTCGAATGGTGATAGTGTCTCAATCAGCGTCGGCCACGGAGCAGCAACCAAGGACAGTCCCAGCAGGACGACCAAGCCCGACAGGAGCTTGCCGGACGGCGGCTCGAATGCGTAGCCGCAATCGCCGCACCGTTTCGCTGCCCTGATCAGGAACTCCCCCTTTAGGACGCCGCTCTCTCGCACGCTGCGCAGCTCGGGTGAGCCACATCGAGGGCACTGGGGCGGTCGTGTTCTTGTGGAATCGGGACACATTTCTCAGGTTCTTCGCTCACGGCATCTTACAGAATCTTCGATGTCGTTGCCATTGTTCGCGTCGTCGCCCCTGTCAGCGTTCGGAGACATCGTGGCAGAGCAACCGCCGTTGAGCTTGAGCTGCGCGAGTGCCCAAGTGAATCTCGCGCGTGGATTCCGAGGCTCGCTTGAATCGAGCACATCCCGCAGTACGATGGACGATTGCAGTTGGCCAAGAGGCCAATGTCGAACTGGCAGGCAACTTCGGTCGACATGGGATGTCATGGCGGAACCTTCTCACGATACGCATTCGCCCACTCCGCGGTGCCCTGAGTGTGAATGCCAGGATGTTGATCCACTGTGCGACCCCAAGACTGGCGAGGTTGTGCGCCCAAGGCGGAAGCCACTCGCACAATGTGCGCTGTGCGACCACATCTTCGCCATCGCACCCGGGCAGGTGAAGCGTCTCGCGGCCGCCGAAGTACTCGACGGTGGCATCAGCAAGGACGTCCCCTGCTCAACCTGTGGCTACAACCTGCGGACGCTGCGCATTGGGAATCGGTGTCCTGAATGTGGATCGAAGATTCTCGGCCCCGGGAAAGCTAGGTTGTTCGGCGGGCTGACGAGCCGATCGTCGTGGAACCCCTTCAGCATTGCCAAGTTCTCGGCAATTGCGTTGTTTATAGGAGCCGCATGCCTGTTACATGACAGCATGAGCGCGCCGCATGCGCTGCTTTACTTCGCGATCCCGCTTGTCCTCCACGGGTGCGAGGGTTTGTACATGGGCAGGATAGAAGACATGGGCGACGTGTTGGGGATCACCGAGAAGACCGGATGGCGGGGCAAAGCCAAGAGTGTGGGGTACATCATCGCCGGGCTCGGCTTCGGCGTGGTGGCTTCGCTCCTGTGGCTTGGCATCGTCAAGTGAAGCCGGGCGCGTGTGCCCGCCTGCAATGGAGACATAACTGATGAAACGCAAACTGGGCATCATGTTTCTCGTCACCGAGTTGAACCTGGTTCTGTGGCTGGTCGTCCTTGGCATGGCTGCGGGCAGCATCGAAGAGGGAGACCAAGCCGCGTGGTGGAATGCCGTGGCGGAAGTCAAGTTGTCCGTTGTCTTGATCGGCGTTGCTTTCGCCGCCATCGTTCAGCATTGGGCCTACTACGCTGTCCACAAGGAAGCGACTCGCAGCAGAGAGGACGCCCCGGGAGCGTGAGCGACTCGGCTGTTGCCGATGCGGGGATGTCCTCTTTGAGGTCGACCGCTCCACTTGGTAGTATGTCGGCTTGGGGTGGGGTACGCCGCGGCTCACCGGCCGCCAGTTCTAGAGGTAGGATGTGCAATGACAAGACGCATGACGGCGTTTGGCTTGGTTGTTTTGTCCGTGGGTGCGGCGGTCTATTCGACCGTGGGGGCTGAGCCGCCGATGGGGGAGGCTGCGAAGGCGAAGGGGAACACCCAGGCGAAGGGCAGCGCGAGGGTCGTTGTCGGCACCTTCGACTCGCGGGCCGTGGCGGTTGCTTACGTTCGCTCGGATGGTTTCCGCCGCCAGCTCACCGAGATGAAGGCCGAACTGAAGAAGGCCAAGGCGGCGGGCAACGACAAGCGAGTCAAAGAGCTGGAGGCCGAGGGCCCGGCGATGCAGGCGCTGTTCCACAAGCAGAGCTTCGGCACTTGGCCCGTGGACGACATCCTGGAGAAGATCAATGACAAGCTTCCAGACGTGGCGGCGGAGGCCAAGGTGGACCTCATCGTCAGCAAGTGGCACGTCGTTTATCAGCGGCCGGCCATCGAGTTCGTGGACGTGACGGATCTGCTCGTCAAGCAGTTTGCTCCCGACGCCGAGACGCTGAAGGTCATCGAGAGTCTGCGAAAGCAGAAGCCTGTTTCGCTTGAGGAACTCAGCAAGCACGATCACCACTGATGGTCTTGCGGTTCGGCGGTTCGTCACTCACGCCTGGAAGGGGATGGCGTTGCCGAGTCTGGAGCGGGCGGCGCGCGTGGCGCAGCATCGGAGGGGCGAAAGAGCCGATGGGATCGCTTCTTTCGCTCTTCCGGGGCTGAGCCATTCGTCCCATCGTTTCCCCACGGCTTGCGGCGTGGGCTGCCGGCTTTCTCCCCTCCCGGGGGGAGTGCATGGTCACACCTGTGTTGTGGGGTGCGCCCGCGCGCGGCCGCC
>CAYYPB010000194.1:0-5674 GCA_964473405.1 uncultured Planctomycetaceae bacterium | reverse complement strand
GACGTTGCAGGCGCAACAAGATGGCACGCCAATTTGCGTGGCGCTGCTGCGCGATGGGGTCTCGTGTGGCGCCTTCGGTGGCGAGTCCGCCAGCGGCGGGTCCGGCGGCGGTCCTGCCGCAGCAGCGAGCGCACCTTTGGGTGGCGCGGTCGAGGGCAGTGCGTCCGTCGCGGCCGGCGCGACGGCAGAGGCCACAGCCGCAGCGGCCTCGACACCACCGTCGACGCCCGACTTCGACCTCACCCCTGCCGAGCTCGACGTTTGGATGGCGTTCTTCGACTGGTGCGACGAACAGAACTGGGCCACCGAGACGAGCGAGGAGCAGATGCTGCGAGAGATGGCCGACAAGCTCCGCGAGCTCGGCATCGAAGTCGAGGGCATGGAGCAGTACGAGAGCCCAGGCGGATGATCCCGCATCGTGCCACGCTTTCCGCTCCAAGGCCCTGCTCCGCGAGGCGTATTCGGCCATCGCAGTAGGTTCCGCATAGTCTTGCCCCCCCCGCCGTGGCCGGCGAACTCGGCTGCGGCGGGGTTTGGCAGGCCCAGCGGCATATTGCCAACGGGCCGCCACCCCATCCTTGGTATTGCCTGCGTGACGCTACCGGTTCCATGACAATTCGGGCGGAGGTGGTCCCAGCCCCAAGCGCCTGCGAGGGGGATTCGCGAACAGGCGCTGCAGTTCAGGATCCGCTCGTTTTCGCTCGGGGCTCGGCTCGGGCACCCGGGCGGGGACTGTTTCATATGCCACTTGGCTGACTCGCAAGCCTCCTCAACTGCCACAGACGCGGACCGAGCGAGCCCGAGCTATTGATGCCCCATCTTTCGCACGATACTCTCGTGCATCGGTGGTTTGGCACGCACGGGTTATCGGAATCCACACTGGCCACCTTCGGTGGCTTGCCGGGGCACTCGTTCGCCTCCCGTCGCCAGGATCGTCGACGGGCTTGGACAACTGACTATGGCCTTATCCCCAGGAGATGCCGCGACGCAACCGCCTCCAGAGGCCACCACGTCGGACCCGACGCGCCCCGACGGCGAACCGGGCGATCTGCCAGCCGACAGCGTGACGGTCATTCGCCCCAAGAGCGGCTGGCAGGCCGTGGACTTCCGCGAGCTGTACCGCTATCGCGAACTGCTGTATTTCCTCATCTGGCGTGACATCAAGGTGCGCTACAAGCAAACGGCGTTGGGGGCACTTTGGGCCATCTTGCAGCCCGTTCTGACGATGGCGGTCTTCTCCGTTATCTTCGGGCACCTCGGCAAGGTGCCGTCCGATGGCGTGCCCTATCCGATCTTCGTCTTCGCCGGCCTGCTGCCGTGGACCTATGTTCAGAACGCCGTCTCGATCTCCGGCCTCAGCCTCGTCAGCCAGGCCGGCCTCTTGACGAAGATCTACTTCCCCCGTCTGTTCATACCGGCGGCGAGCGCGGGGGCCGGGCTGCTCGATCTTCTGCTGAGCTTCGGCGTTTACGCCATCATGATGCTCTACTACGGACTGCTTCCGGGCCCATCCATTCTGCTGCTGCCGGTGCTGCTGGCGCTCACGGTGATGACCGCCCTCGGTATGGGCCTGCTGTTGGCTGGCTTGACGGTCAGCTACCGGGACTTCCAGTTGGTCGTCCCGTTCATGACTCGGATATGGATGTTCGTTAGCCCCGTCATCTACCCCGTCTCGTGGGTTCCGGCCGAGTACCGTTGGATTCTGGCGCTCAACCCGATGACGGGCATCATCGATTCGTTTCGTAGCGTCCTGTTCGACAAGCCGATCGACTGGACGACGTTGGGGATATCCAGTTTCGTGGCCATGTCCCTGTTCGTGTTGGGCTTGTACAACTTCCGGCGGACCGAACGCCGTTTTGCGGATGTGGCGTGAACCCATGAGTACGCCTGCCATCAGCGTGGAGAGCCTCGGCAAGAAGTACAAGATCGGTCTGCGCGAGAAGACCCACGACACGCTCCGCGATGCGATCACGAGCGTGTTCTCCTCTCCGCTCCGACGACTCCGCGCTCTGGGCGAGCGCACGACGGCCGCCGAAGAGTTCTGGGCCTTGCGCGACATTTCCTTCGAGGTGCAGCCGGGCGAGGTCGTCGGGATCATCGGTCGCAACGGCGCTGGCAAGTCCACGCTGCTGAAAATCCTCAGCCGCATCACCGAACCGACCGAAGGCGTCGCACGCATCCGCGGCCGGGTCGGCTCGCTGCTGGAAGTCGGAACCGGCTTTCATCCGGAATTGACGGGCCGCGAGAACGTCTATCTGAACGGCGCGATCCTCGGCATGAAGAAGGCCGAGATCGACGCCAACTTCGACGAGATCGTGGCCTTCGCCGAGGTCGATAAGTTTCTAGACACGCCGGTGAAACGCTACTCCTCCGGCATGCGCGTCCGGCTCGCCTTCGCCGTCGCAGCGCATCTGGAGCCCGAGATTCTGATCATCGACGAGGTATTGGCAGTCGGGGACGCGGCCTTTCAGAGGAAATGCCTGGGCAAGATGAGCGATGTCTCGTCCGCGGGGCGCACGGTACTCTTCGTGAGTCACAATTTGACGGCCGTGGAGAATCTCTGTTCTCGCGTGGTACTCCTCAAGGCGGGCCAGTTGGAGATGGACGAGTCCGCCTCCGATGCCATCGCCGAGTATGCCAGGACGAACGAAGGTGCCCATGCGGGTGGCTTGGCGTACGGCCTCGAACGTGAGCTGTTTGCGGCGCAAACCAACGCCCCCGCGAGGATCGTCGACGCGGCGATTCTTTCGGCATCCGGAGAACTGGCCAAGACGATCCATACGGGCGACGCGCTGACGGTGCGGGTCTGGTACGAGATGACCGAGTCGATTCCCGTCCCCGCCTTTGTCGTGCAGCTCCGGTCGGCACTGGGCCAAGAGATCTTCCGGTTGAGCACGATGCCGATCAGCGGTTTTCCGATCGAGGCGCTGGCGTCGCGCGGCCATGTCGATCTGCTCATCGAGGCACTCCCGGTCACGGCGGGCCTGTACAGTTTCGACTTGGGAATCGTCAAAGAGCGCAGGGAGTGGGTGACGCGCCTCGAAGAGGCCATCACGTTCGACGTGGCCCCGAAGGACGTCTACGGCAGCGGTTTTGCGCTGGATCGTTCGCGGGGTATGATCGTTCTGCCGCACCAATGGACGCACACGCCGGATGCGTCCGACGAAACAACACAACACGATCGGGCATAACGAACCGGACGATTCATGGATGCGCGCGGCGGACAGCTTCTTCTCCTCATCTCCCAGCCGCGCTCGGGTTCCACCTTGCTGCAACACATCCTGGCCAGCCACTCGGATGTGCATACGCTCCCGGAACCGTGGCTGATGCTGCACCCGCTTTACGCGCTGCGCGACAGCGGCCTGCAAGCGGAGTACGGGCAGCGGTACGCGCGGCTGGCGTTCCGGGAGTTCCTCGGCCATCTTCCGGACGGAGAGCAAGCGTACATCGACGCCGTCCGCACAATGGCACTGGGCCTCTACCAGCAAGCCCTGGAGCCCTCCGGCAAGAATTTCTATCTGGACAAGACGCCCCGCTACTACTTCATCATCCCGGAACTCCGCCGCGTGTTCCCCGAAGCGAAGATCGTCCTCCTCGTTCGCAACCCGCTGGCGGTCCTGTCGTCCATCGTGGACGTCAACCTGGGCGGCGACGCACGCCGACTCGCCCAGGAGGATCGCCGCCACGACATTTTGACGGCCCCCGGCTTGATGCGCGAAGCCATGCAGGATTTGGAGGGGCCGATGGCTGTCGTTCGCTACGAGCAGCTCGTCGCCGAACCCGAGCGGACCGTGCGCGACATGTGCGAGCAGATCGATCTGCCGTTCGAGCCGACGATGCTACAGTACGGAGACAAGGTCAAGTTCGAGGGCACCACCTGGGTCGATCCGAAGAGCATCTACCGTCATGACCGCCCCGTCGCCGACTACGCCGATGCTTGGCGGAAACGCATCAACACCGCCCAAATGTGCCACGTCGCCACGTCGTACCTCCAGGCACTCGGTCGAGACACGATCGAGGGGCTCGGTTACGACTACGACGAAATGGCGTCGCAATTGCGCTCGATGGATCGAGGCGCTCGCGTGCTCGTCGTGCCCTGGCGGATCATCATCGAACCCGCGGGAACGAGGAATCGGCGCGAGCGTTTTGCTCTGTGGGCAATCAGCCTGCTGCGGAAGCACTTCCCCAGAATCTTCGGCGAAGCCCGTCGCCAGAAACGGGCGGCGGACTGATGCGAATCGGCGTCCTCCCAATCTTTGGTGGCCCGGGCCAGGAGATCGGCGGCATCTACCAGTACAGCGCCCGGATGCTCGATGCGTTGGACACCTGGAAGTCGCAGGGATGCGCCGACGAGCTTGTTGTGTTCGCCGCCAAACACTGCAACCTCGACTGGTTGAACGCGGACCATTGGACAATCAAGCCGGTGCAACCGCCTTCGGGTTCGCTGGCCTCACGACTCTTCGCTCGGGCGTTCAAACGCCCCACCACGCCGCATCGTGAAGCACGACCCGACGACACCGATTGGCGCATCGTCCGCCGGCGCCCTGAGATGGCGCGGTGGTTTCGCGAGTGTGGCATCGACCTGATGCTCTATCCCTTCCCGACGCCGCTCTCCTTCGAGGCGGGCATTCCCTATGTGATGGCTATCCACGACTTGCAGCATCGGCTCCAACCCGAGTTTCCCGAAGTGTCCGCCGACGGCGAGTGGCAGCGGCGCGAGTATCTGTTTCACCACGGCAGCAAGAACGCGACGCTGCTGCTGGCCGATTCGCAGGTGGGCAAGGAAGACATCCTGACGTACTACGGCGACTGCGGTGTCGGGGACGATCAGGTCCGCGTGTTGCCGTTTCTGCCCGCTCATTATCTGAGCGTGGACACGACGGGCCAGGCGTGCGAGGCCGTACGCCGCAAGCACGAACTACCCGATCGCTTCATGTTCTATCCCGCGACTTGGTGGCCGCACAAGAATCAGAAGCTGGTTATCGAAGCGTTGGGCATCCTCGCCGAGACCGAGGGCCTGCGGATACCGGTTGTGTTCTGCGGCACGCACGCGGGAGAACTGCGCACACGGATGTTCGAAGAAGCCCAGGCCCTGGCCTCGCGGCGGGGCATCGACGGCCAGATCAAGTACCTCGGCTACGTTCCCGATGAGGACATGGGCCCCCTTTACGCGGCGGCGACGGCGTTGGTCATGCCAACGTTTTTCGGACCGACGAACATCCCGCCGCTGGAGGCCTGGGCGTTCGGCTGTCCGGTCGTCACGTCGGACATCCGGGGTCTGCGAGAACAAACCGGCGACGCGGGTATTCTCGTCGATCCACGCTCACCGACCGACCTTGCGGACGCACTGCGGTCGCTGTGGACGGACGAGGCCCGCAGAGCTCAGATCATCGAGTTGGGCCGCGAGCGGTTGTCGAGATATACTCCCTTGGAGTACCACGAGCGTCTGATGGCGATTATCGAAGACGCCAAGCAGCGGCTTCGCCCTTGAGATCGCATCACAGCGGCGCCACGAGGAGACCCCATGGAGTTCGTAGAACGTATCGACCACGACGGGCAGACACTGGCCCACATCATCCGTGGCGGCGTGTCGCCCGAGCAGACGACGCTCGTGACCCCGCCGGAGGTGACGTTCCAGCTGGGGCTCATCGTCTATGCCGCCGGGAGGATCAGG
>CAYYPB010000193.1:0-5697 GCA_964473405.1 uncultured Planctomycetaceae bacterium | reverse complement strand
CACACACTGGTTGACAACCCGCTCGCCACGATGCGAATCGAGATGACCAGATCGGCCGCACTCGTGCCGATGGCAGGATTCCGCCCACGCTCCATGAGGTCTGCGATCTCGTGGCCGAGCTGCGATTCGCTCATGCCGAACGTCCGCAAGATGCGCTCGCGGATTACGCGGCCTGCGTTCGCCCCGACGAGGTTCGGTCGGACGCTCCGCTCGAACATGGCCTTCATCTCGTAGGGCACGCCCGGCAGGCAGTAGATGTCGGCATCTCCCAGGCGAGCGTGGATCCCAGGGGCCGTGCCCTGTCCGTTGGGAATCGCCTCGGCCGTCTCGGGGATGGCGGCCTGTCGCTCGTTGTTCGCGTGCATCGGTCGTCGTCGGGCCGCGAAGAAGGCCTCGATCTGTTCGAGACTGGGCCGGTGGATGAGAAGGGGCTTGTCCAGAGCCTCGGCCAGGGCTTCGCGCGTCACGTCGTCGGGCGTAGGGCCGAGCCCCCCGGTGATGATGACGATGTCCGCATCGCGAGCCGCTGTGATGATGGCGTCGCGGATCGCCCCTTGAGTGTCCGGAACGATGCAGTGCCCAAGGCAATCGATGCCCAAGGCTGAAAGCTGGCTCGCCAGCCAAGCGGCGTTCGTGTCGACGGTGTGGCCCGAGACGAGTTCGTGGCCGATGCTCAGGGTCCGTGCGTTCATTGCATGTTTGCGCTGTCTATCCAGGAAACAGCCGCGGGCTTCAGCCCGCGCGGACGTTCCCTCCGAGGGAACGCCACTCTGCGCCGCACAACTGCGCCCGAGCCTCGGACCAGTATTGTAGGTCCAGCGTCGCAAGTTCCAACCCGGCCCAACCCAGCCGTTCCCGCGTCGGGTCCGGTTTCGCGAGCAAATAGCGTGCCAATTCTCGGAATCTACAAGTGATACACCTCGTTTTCCTGTATAATTCCCTTTGACCGGTCGAAGCGGCGAGCCGAAGACCTGGGTAGCGGCTGCTGATGGCCGATCGGTGCAGGCAGGGGAACTAGAGATTTAGTATGTCGCAATACCTTTCCATGATCCCATCGCAGCAGATGCGGCTTGAGCAACGGCTCACGCCCCAGCTCATCCAGTCGATGGAAATCCTGCAGCTGCCGCTGCTCGCGCTCGAGGCTCGCGTGCGGGAAGAGCTAGAATCCAACCCCGTCCTGGAGGAGAGCCCCCCCGAGCCCATCACCGACACGAAGGAGCCCACCGAGGCCACGGCCACGACCGAGGAACATCAGGCCGAGGCCGACAGCTTCGATCGGCTCGATGCGATGTCGCGTGCGCTGGAGTTCGACCCGGGCGACTTGGCATACGGCCCCGGCAAGGGCTCCTACGACGGCGAGCGGGATGCGAAGCTCGACGCGATGGCCAACACGGCCAGCCGCGGCGAAAACCTCAAGGAGAACTTGGTCCACCAGTGGGCGCTCATCGAGACGGTCGACGAGGTCCGCGCCGCCGGCGAACATCTCATCGATTGGATGGATGAAGACGGCTATCTCCGAAGCGAGCGTGAGCATCACCCCGCTAGTGCCAATGGGGACGTCCCCGAGGCCAGGCCGCTCAAGATACGCCGGACACCAGAAGAGTTGGACGCGCTGATGGAGGAGATCGCCGCGGCCGGCGCTCCGCCGTTTGATCGAGAACATCTCGAAGCAGCCCTCGATCTGTTCCGGTCGCTCGAACCCGTCGGCGTCGGCGCTCGCGATCTGGCCGAGTGCTTGTTGATCCAGCTTGAAGCGAACGGTGACCACGACGAGTTGCACGCCGAGCTCGTTAGCGAACATCTGGTCAGCCTCGGCAAGAACATGTTTCCTGTCGTCGCCAAGAAGACCGGTCGAACGATCGACGAGATCAAGGAGGCCCTGGCCGTCATCGGCCGGCTCAATCACCACCCGGGTCTTCTTGTGAAGTCCGACGATGTCCCCCGCGTCTCTCCCGATATCATGATCGAGTTCAACGAAGAGGGCGACGGCTACACGGTTCGTCTCGTCAAGGGCAGCTCGCCCCAGCTTCGCATCTCGCCGCAATACCGGCGTATGCTTCGCGAAAAGTCGGGCGATAAGAAGGTACGCGATTTCATCCGCGGTCGGCTGGAAGCGGCCGCCGCGATCATCGACGCCATCCAGTACCGCCGCACGCGCATGTTGGAGATGGCCAAGATCATCGTCGACCGTCAACGCGACTTCTTCGACTACGGCCCGCAGTTCCTTGGCGTGCTTCGCATGAAGGACTTGGCCGAAGAACTCGAGTGCGACCCTTCGACGATCAGTCGCACGGTCGATGGCAAATACGTCCAGTCCCCGCGTGGGATTCACCCTCTGCGCATGTTCTTCACCGGCGGCACCGTCGACGGAACTGGCGAGACGGTGAGTTGGGATAGCATCAAATCGAAGGTGAAGCAGATCATCGACAACGAGGACAAGTCCAGCCCGTTGTCCGACGACGAGATCGCCGCGCAGCTCGAAAAGACGAGTACCAAGATTGCCCGGCGAACCGTCGCCAAGTATCGATCGCAAATGAACATCCCGTCCGCGCGTCAGCGCCGCGAGTATTGAGACGTTCGAAGAAGACCGTGGCACCGGCGTCTCGCCGGTGGAGTCACCGGCGGCACGCCTGCACCACACGTTTTCGTCGGAGTTTCTGACTCTCGCCGCGGCCGCAAGAAGGCGTCAGTCGTGTCGGCCAGGCTTCTCCACACAACAGTTCTGTTTCTCTCGGCCTGGTTGCTCATGGTCTCCGGATGCACTCGGTCCGGGCCCCTGCGGGCGTTGACCGAACTCCAAGCGGCACCGCTCCATACGTTCACCGAGCGAGAGCTTGACGTGTTCCTGAGGGACTTCGCCACGTCCGACGACGCGATCGAACAACGCGTCGCCACGCTCGCACGGAAGACCATCGGCCAACCCTATCGGCTGTTTCTGCTCGGTGAGTATCCCCACGAGTTGTACGACGCCGACCCGATGGCCTGTCTCGAGGCGAGCGATTGTGTCACGTTCGTCGAACAGACCTACGCAATGGCCCTAGCGTGCGACTGGCCCACGTTCTTCGCGACGCTCCAGCGCATCCGCTACAAGGACGGCGTCGTCGGCATGCTCACTCGGAACCACTTCACCGCCGCCGATTGGAACATCAACAACGCCTGGCTCTTCGATGACGTTACCGACACGCTCGCGGGCGATGCCGTTCGACCGATGCGCATTCGCGTGGACCGTGCGGCGTTCTTCAAGAAACACGGTATCGGCCAGGGCATCCCGATCGAGGACTTTCGCGGTTCGTTCATCGATCGCGGCGATCTGCTCAGTGTGGCCGGTCGGCTTCGCACGGGCGACGTGGTCGAGTTTGTCCGCGGCAACGAACGGTCGCAGTATGTGGGGCACGTCGGCCTGATCCTCGCGGACCGAGCCGACGGCGCAATGCTGATCCACGCCACGAAGCCGGCGGTTCGCGAGGAGCCGTTGGCGGAATACGTCGGTCAGCATCCGAAGATCATCGGCGTGAAGATCCTCAGGCCGCGGGGAGGAATTGAGAATTGAGAATGTAGCATTGAGAAATGAGGATTCGGGGTTGAGAGCGGGCGGTGGAGCAGCACAGGGGTGGGGCACCCAATGCGCCGAACCGGCCGAAGGGTACACATGTCTCACACGACCATCGGCATTCTGATCGGCGGCCATAGCCGTCGCATGGGGCGGCCCAAGGCCCTGATCGAGGTCGGCGGCGTAGCGCTGATCGAGCGTACCGTTGGCGTCGCTCGGTGTGTGACTGCGGACGTTGTCTTGTTGGGCGAGCCGCCGTTCGATCTGCCGCCTATCATCTTGGGTGTTCCGGTCATCGCGGATCGCCCGCCGGGCACAGGGCCGATGGGTGGGCTAGCGGCCCTGCTGGCGGCGAGGCCATCCGGGAACTGCATCATGGTCGCCTGCGACATGCCCCATCTCGATCCCGCACTTCTACGACGACTCGCGTCGGTGGAAACGGACGGAGATGCGGCGGTTTGCAGCACGCCACAGGCAGCCATTTCGGACGGCCCGCAGTGGCATCCGTGTTGTGGTCTGTATCGCCCCTCGGCCTTGCTCGCAGTTCAAGCGGCGCTGGACTCGCGACGATACGGCCTAAGGGAGTTGCTGAAGAAGCTGACCGTGCGGCCTGTCGATCTTGTCGACGGTGAAATGCGTTGGGTCGAGAACTGGAACGCTCCCGACGACCTGACCCCGCCCGATGCCGCTTCCAGCGAAGCGTGAGGTGGAACGGATGATCATTGGAATCATGGCCGACAGTCACGGCGACGCCGAAGCGACCGCCCGAGCAGTTGAACTCCTCGAAAGCGGCGGTGCGGAGAAGATCCTCCACTGCGGTGATATCTGCAGCGAGAGCGTTCTCGACGAACTCGCCGGCCGCGATTGCACGTTCGTCTGGGGCAATTGCGATCAGCCCGACGAGACGCTGCGCCACTATGTGGCGGCGCTGGGGCTGCCTTGGCCGCAGTGGCCGATCCGTCTTGAGATCGACGGCAAGCGCATCGGCCTGTGCCACGGCCACGAGCACGGTTTCATCACGGCTCGTCGAGAGCCCGGCCTCGACTACCTCTTCCACGGCCACACGCACAGCCCGTCGGACTATCGCGAGAACGGCTGCCGCATCATCAACCCGGGGGCGCTCCATCGGGCCGATCCGAACACGGTGGCCCTATTGAACGTCGAGACCGATGAGTTGACGTTCCTCCACGCCCAAACCGGCGAGCCCGTCACGGCAAACGCCAAGGTCGGCGAGACCACGCCGGAGTCGGCATAGAGCAGCGAGCCGGGCCACGACCCAACTTCCCTCAGCCCCCGGCTCTGCCGGGGGGAATCGCCCGCGCCGCCGCCGGCCCCCCGGCAAAGCCGAGGGCTAAGGGCGGTCTCCGCCCCGGGCATTCCGCCAGTTGTGGCACCGGCGTCTCGCCGGTGGACAGGCAGCCCAACCGGTGTCGAGGCCGAGGAAGCGAAGGTCGGCGCTCGGATCGACCGGCGACGTGCGAAAAAGCCTGGTTTGGTTGAAAGACCGAGCGGATTGCCTTACCTTCAGATGTATGCTTGATCGAATCGTAGTCAATCCCAACGTGTGCAACGGCAAGCCGGCGATCCGAGGTTTGCGAATCACAGTGGATTTCGTCCTCAAGCTGATTGGAGATGGCTACACCGCCGACGACATCGTCCGGGACTATCCCGAACTTGAGAAGGACGATGTCTATCAGGCGGCGAAGTATGCCGCTTGGCTGGCGAACGAGACCACTGTGGTCGTGGCATGAGGATCCTTGCCGATCTGCACATCTCGCCTCGCACGGTCGAGTTTCTCCAGTCGCTCGGTCATGGGGCGGTTCGCGTAAACGAGATTCTGCCCGCTGACGCGCCCGATCAGCGAATCGTCGAGGTGGCCAGAGCCGAGGGCCGGACCATCCTGACGCAGGACTTGGACTTCTCGGCGATCATCGCCTTGAGCGGAGAGAGTACCCCGTCACTGATTTGCCTGCGTCTCGCTTCTTCCAAGATCGAGCACGTCAACCATATCCTGGGTGAGGCGCTCCCACATCTGGAACGGGACGTGAAGGAAGGCGTGATCGTGACGATAACGGACGCGTCGCTACGCCGCAGACATCTGCCCCTGCGATAGGCGTCCGCCCCTCCCTTTTCTCAGTTCTGCATTC
>CAYYPB010000192.1:0-5717 GCA_964473405.1 uncultured Planctomycetaceae bacterium | reverse complement strand
CTCGACTAACAGTACCAAAAACTGTGGTGCTACCATTACACTACCGGGTAGCGATACTTGTTGTTCGTTTGCGCTGCAGCGACACGGGCGGAACCGGCCTGCCTCACATCGCCGAAAACGCGACATGGGAGTAAGGCTCCGACCAGATTAGACGCGGCTGCGATAGGTCCTTCCCAAGGCTAGAACACCCGGCCGCGTGCTGGATGCCCTTCGACCGCCGCCGCGAATCCGCGCCATCGGCCTACCCACAGGGGAAAGAGGGTGTTCACGAACGACTTGCTGCGTTGCGAGAACAACGAGACTCTAAATGCCGCCGGCCGAACTGTCAACGACCTATCCGCCTCCGGGAGTGAGGACCGACCGTTCCCTCGGCCCCCGGCTTCGCCCAGGGAGCCCACCGACGGATGGCCTGGGTGGCCCACCTCCTTTGGAGGTGGGGGAGTCGAAGATCGGCGACCGTCGAAACCGCACAATCTCATCGTGCGCGAGCACATGGGAGCGATTCTTGCGAGCGTAGCCCAATAATATCGCCGCTCACAGCCAACCAGCACGCGTCCAAAAGAGAACAGCCATCATCAACTTGCCCCCGCACCCCATCGTATTGCACATCTGTAGACGAGCGGTTCCTGCCCATTATTCCGGAGGCAGAGCCTCGCCTTTTTCTTGCGAGAACACCATGCTGCCGGATACCGCCATCGCGCGTCGGATTCTACTGCCCATTCTCGTCGGACTCAGCGGCGTTCTGCTCGGCGGCTGCGCCGGGGAAGAGACGGCTCTGAATCTCCTCAGCACGCTCGGCGGCGTCACCGTGCCCCCGACCGCGAGTGCCGAGCTGGCCGACATGCCCGACAGCGATGGCGACGGCATCCCCGACGCCTTCGATGCCAGCCCCAACAACGCCGACGCCGACGGTGACGGCATCCTCGACGGATTCGACATCGATCTCGACAACGACGGCATCCCCAACTGGCTCGACCCCGATGTACTCAGCAGCGACGCCGACGGCGACGGCATCCCCGACCTCTACGACACCAACCCGCTCGACGCCGACGCCAACGGCGACGGCATCTCCGATGGCGAGCAGTTCGACTCCGACAACGACGGCCTCAACGACGCCTTCGATCCCAATCTGTCCAGCCCTGACACCGACGGCGACGGCATCCCCGACGGCCTCGATGCCGCACCGCTGGATTCGGATGCCAATTCAAATGGCACTCTGGACGGGCTCGAAACCGACTCCGACGCCGATGGCACGTTCGACTCGCTGGACGCCTACCCCGCCGACCCGGACTTCAACAACAACGATGTCCTCGACGGAGCCGAGAACGACGCCGACAACGACGGCCTGGTCGACTCGGTCGATTCCGATCAGAACAACACGGATACCGATGGCGATGACATTCCCGATGGTCTGGACAGCGATCCGACGAACGCCGACGCGAACGCGAACGGCATTTCGGACGGCCTGGAGACCGACTCCGACAACGACGGCCTCTTCGATGCCGAGGATTCGTATCCCGACGACTCCGATGCCAACGGCAACGGCCTGCTGGACGGCAGCGACCCGCTCTACGACGATGACGCCGACTACGAAGTCCCCATCGACGGCGACATCGGCGACGCAGACGGCGACGGCCTGGAAACGAACTCCGACCCGAACGACAACAACCCCGACATAGACGGCGACGGCCACCTAGACGGCCTAGACGCCCAACCCCTCAACCCGGCCATATGGTAGGGCGGGGGCTCCCGACTGCGGATTGACGAGTGACGCTCCGGGCACCCGATCCGAGCCCCGAGCGCGAGCGAGCGGGTCAATGGCCTGCAACCGCCCCGGACGGCAACGCAGCGAACTCAGCGATCATGCCGACCCTATCCTCTCGCCCCAAAGGGCACCGCGGTGAACCGAGCGATCACGCTGTTCTCGTCCTCTCGCCCCAAAGGGGCACCCACACGTCAGCCCAGGGCAGAGCGCAGCGGCCTCGGCCGCGCAGCGCCGCCCTGGGGCAAGGTGGCCAAGACAACCCAGCCCTGAAAGGGCGAAACAGCTCCTCCAGGTAGTCTCCGCCCCGGGGACGCGGGAGAACGCCATGTTGGACCGGCGGTTCGCTTGCCCAGTAGACTTCAGCCCTCGTGAACCTGCCTCAGTCTCAGCAGCAGGTCGTTCAGCGCATCGCGCCCCTGCGGCACCCCTGGCAGCGAACTCGCATCGCGAGCCGCCTCGAGCTCGGCGGTGAGCCGTTGGCATTCCCGTTCGTGAAACGCCAGGTCCGCACCCTCTATCAGGCCCTTCTCCGTACCGCCGACTTTCTGAGCGACCAGTTCGTCGACCTGCGGCAACCTGAACGCTTCATTGAGACGGACGAGGTTCGCCTCGATCTTGCCCGTTTGCATCAGGTGAATCCCAGTCAGCAACACGCGATAGGTGTACAACAGCGGCTTGACCCGCCGGTCCTTGTCGAACAGCTTCCACTGCGTCCGCGCAAAGCCCAGGTAGTGATGCGCGTGGTGCCGCGTGATGCAGTCGTGGGCGATCTGCTTGAGTTCCTCGTGCTCCGGCGTCGTGTGCAAGACCAACGGCGAAAGAAGCTGCTCCAAGACGTAGCCGTTCCGCTTGAGCAGCAGCCGAAAGAACTTGAACGCGTCGTGCGTGACAAGGTCAAGCTCGAACCCGTCACGGACCGAATCGCAAGTGATCGTCTCCCGCGGCGAGCCCAGCCCGATCACCTCCCGCAGCGGCAACACATGCACACCGCGAAGGTCAAGGTCGGAGTCCACCGACGGAAAACCATACAGGTGCGCCCCGCTGATCGTGACGAACAGCAGCGGGTGGGGCTGTTCGGCGATGATGAGCTGGAGTTCCTTGGAGGGAATCACGCTTGATCCTCCATCGCGCTTCTTCTTGCCTTGATCAGCAGCGCATTCGCCCGCTCATAGTCCGGCCGCTCGGGCAGCTTCGTCTGCTCGAACGCCGCGTCGAACTGCTTGTGCAGCTCCAGCCGCCAATCGTCGATCTGCTCCCACGGCAACTCGCCGCGGCGGATCGCCAGCAATCGATCGCGATGCGTCTCGACCGACACTGGCACGGTCCCTTCACGCAGCGTCGTGATCCCGGCCAGCAGCAGCCGGATCAGGTGCATGGCGTGTTTCCACTTGATGTCGCGCCCGGTCTTCAATCGCGCCGTCAGCTTCTTGAACTGGCTCAGCACATAACCGTTGTACGTCTGATAGACCAACTTCGACAGAAACGCGTCCCGCATGTCGAGCAACTCGCGGGCCAGTGGCGTCGCCTGCTCGACGAGCGGCGTGTAGAGACACTCCAGCACGTTCGGGTTGGCCTTCAACGCGAGCGTCAGGAACTTCTGCAACTCCCAGTAGCACTCCTCGGTCTGGGCGTTCTCAAGTTGCTGCGGCACGCCGTAAAGCGACCAGTGCATCTCGGCCGGCGGCAGATAGACTCCCCGTCGGTCGGTGTCGGACGCCTGCTCGTCGAGCCCGTGGGCCCGCGAGCCGATGACGCAGCGATAGATCACGCAGTCCATCAGGTCGAACTCGTCCAGCACATTCTCGGCCGACCAGATGCGATCCCGCTGCACTTGCTTGAGCACGGCGAACTGCGCACGCCGAAGCGACGCCTCGCTGCCATCGGCGAACCGCACACGATACAAATGCACCGGATCCGCCGGTGACTTGATGATGACAGCCACCGCCCCTTCCGGATGCCGAACATCACTCCCGGCAGCCTTGACGGCGAGGCGCGTCACCAGTTGCGTGCCGGGCGAGAGGATCATGTTCGGGTTGTAGGCGATCTTGCGAGGCATGCTGATATTATCAGTTGACTTGGCGGCAGTGCCAATCCAACGCGACATCCATCCCCGGCCAGCGACGTCCGGCGGCTTGGCATTCGATCGGAGTAGCGTCGGGAAGCGCCCGGCTTCGCCCCAGCCGCAGAGAACCCCTGCAAGCAAAGGGTTCTCGCATGTTTCAGGGGGAGCAACCGAACTGCCCGGGACAGGGGTCGAACCTGCACGAGGTATTATCCTCACTAGGCCCTCAACCTACATCATGTCGACCGCTCAGCCCTTACCAGACAAGGAGTTACGTCGCGGCCGATAGGCCATCCCACCGCATAGCCCACCAAAACGGCACCGGTCTCGACTTCTCGCGTGGCTTCGATGCGGTATGCGTGACTCGGCCGGTTTCTGCCAGGCACATCGTACCTCAGCCACCATCTTGGGAGGCAAGGCATGGGCGGCACATGAGCTCCACGATCGCCAGGAAGCCGTCCCCGCTCGCACTAACGGTCTTCTGACACCCGAGACACACGATGGAGGCGTCTCGGCCAGTGCGGCACGTTAGAACACGATACAGCGAGCTGGTGAAGGCGTCGTGAGAATCGCAAGTTCGAGGCATGCAGCTTCATTACGAGGCAAAACGCATCATAATAGACAGGGGAAGCAGTGCTATCACTCTCTTCTCCCTCGTCGATCAAACCCACTTTCGTGGGGCCTGATCGGCGTTTTCTTAGCGGTCACCAACAACACCCTCACCAACAGCCGGCGACCCTCCGAGCAGCCTGACCCACCACACCCTCATCAGTGAAACCTGACCCCGCATGTGTCGGGGACTGTCGTGAAACAACACGACCGTCCCCCAGGGGATGGTCCCTACACAGGAGCCACCCCATGTCAGCACTACCTTCAACCGTTCAGCATCAGCCAGAATCGGCGTCCGTCAACGACGCCTTTCTGAAGTACCTGCCAGCCGTTGAGCGGCACGCAACCATCAGCTTCCGCCACATGCGGCCCGTTGATCGTGAAGAAGCTGTCGCTGAGGCGACGGCGGCGGCGTTCGTCAACTTCAAGGCAATCTCTCGTCGCGGCAAGGCCAACGCGGTCACGCCATCCACACTTGCCCAATTCGCGGTTCTTCACACCCAGGATCACCGGCACGTCGGAGGCAACCGCGAGTCACGACGTGACGCCATGAGTCGACATGCACAACGCAGGCACGGATTCAAGGTCCTGGGCCTTCCCTGGGACAACGAGCAGCTGGATCTCCTCAAGAAGACGAATCCCGAAGTGTGGCGACTCAACCTGATGCACGACGCTCGCACGCCGGTCTCAGACCAGGCGGCGTTCCGGATCGACCTGTCGTGCTTCCTGGCAACGCAGCACGACCGCACGCGCAAGGCGGCTGCCATGTTGGCGGCCGGGCACAAGCGATGCGAGGTAGCTGAGCACCTTGGCACGGCGCCGTCGGCTGTGACGCAGCGGATGAACAGGGCGAGGCGAGAGTGGAAAGTGTTTCGGGGAGAGTAACGCCGACCACATTGCGACCTCAGCCAGGGGCTGGTCTGTATCACGCTGTATGGCGAGCGAACGCCTGCCCCAGCGGTCTGTCCAGCAAAGATAGGATGAATCTGGTGTTGAGAGCGGATTATCGGCAAGGCACCCTGACGAAGTTGGCAAAACGCGGAGGGCGCAGGCTACCGAGTCTGGCAACCTGCGCCCCCATGGGTGCGTTCGCGTGTGGACAATCGCCCGCTCTGTGGCTATCCGCTACTCACTCGGCAAGACCATCGCCCAAGGGTTGCTCAGCGGTAGGCTGAGGGCTCGGCGTTTGGCGACTATTCGGCCGAAACGCTGGGGGCCGGGATTTCCTTCTGGTGCACCCGGCCTCGGCGCCAGCGCCCCGTCGGGCTACTGACCCCAGGC
>CAYYPB010000191.1:0-5725 GCA_964473405.1 uncultured Planctomycetaceae bacterium | reverse complement strand
CGACGGCACCGCGGCTGCTGATCGCCGTGGCGATCGGCGGGATCGGCTACTTGCTGATGAACAAGACGCAGAAGGCCGTCCGGCAGGCCGAGAAGATCAAGACGGAGAAGCCGAAAGAGCCGGAGAAGATTGAAACGGCCCTGACGGTGGACCCGTTGGAGCTGGAGGTCGGCTACGGTCTGATCAAACTCGTGGATCGCAAGCAGGGTGGCGACTTGCTGGACCGTATCGCCAACGTGCGTCGCCAGATCGCCGCGGACCAGGGGATCATCGTGCCGCCGATCCGCATCCGCGACAACGTGAACATCGACCCGTCCGCCTATGTACTCAAGCTTCGTGGTGCTCCGATCGCTCGTGGGGAATTGATGCCAGGGCATCTGCTGGCGATTGACTCCGGAGCCGTGACGGACCCGGTTCACGGCATCGAGACGAAGGAACCCTCGTTCGGGCTTCCGGCGCTGTGGATTCCCGACGAGCAGCGGTCCCACGCCGAGCATCGCAATTACACGGTGGTCGAACCGACGAGCGTTCTGGCGACGCATTTGACCGAACTCGTTCGCTCCCATGCCGCCGAGCTTCTGACGCGGCAGGATGTCAACCGCCTGGTCGATCACCTTCGCGAGGAGAGCCCCAAGCTCGTCGAAGAGGTCATCCCCGATCTGCTGAAGATGGGCGAAGTGCAGGCCGTCTTGGAGACGCTGCTGCGAGAGCGCGTGCCCGTACGAGACTTGGAGACGATCCTCGAGACGATTGGGGATTGGGCCGGTCGCACCAAGGATCCGGAGATCCTCGCGGAGTACGCTCGCAATGCACTCGCTCGATCGATTTGCGAACAGTATGTCGATGGCGAGATGACGATTCACGCGATCACGCTGGACCCGGGACTGGAAGACACGATCAACGCGCACGTCGAACGCGGCGAACGCGGGGCCTACCTGACCTTGCCGCCGGTGATGGCGAACAAGATCGTCTCGGCCGTGCGCGGCACGTTGGAGGCCGCCGTAGGCAAAGCGGGGGGGCGGCAGCCGGTCGTGCTGGCTTCGCCGCAAGTGCGTCAGTGGTTGCGGAAACTGATAGAGCCATCACTGCCGACCGTGGCGGTGTTGGGATACAACGAGGTCGTCCGGGGCATCGAGCTTCGGACTCACGGATTGGTAGCACTTAGCGATGAAACTGAAAACGTACCAAGCCCGGTCCATGCGTGAAGCGTTGGCCCGTGTCAAGAAAGACCTGGGTCCCCGCGCTGTGATTCTGCATACGCGCACGCTCAAGCGCGGGGGACTGTTGGGGTTCGGCTCGCGCGATGTGGTTGAAATCACCGCGACGACCGACCAACGCGTGGCGGCGTTGCGCAAGACCGAGCAGGCGGGGAACGCTCGCACGCACGGCGACTCGAAAGCGGCATTGTGGCACCGGCGTCCCGCCGGTGATTCCACCGGCGAGACGCCGGTGCCACAGATGCCGGTACCACAGACGCCGGTGCCACAGATGCCGGTACCACAGACGCCGGTACCACAGATGCCGGTGCCACAGCCTGGTGGCGACCAGACGCCGCACCGCGCCGTCGGTGGTCGCACCGCGGCCTCGACACGGATCGATCCCGCCCTGCGATCGGAAATGGGCGAAATCCGAACGATGGTCAAAGACCTCCTGCACCGCAGCGAGGCGGCCGCCCATCCCGAGGCACCGGCAGAATTGATCGACTACTACACGCACCTGTTGGGCCAGGACGTCGCGAACGAGTTGGCGTTGGATGTCGTACGTCAAGTGGGCGAGTCGCTGAATCTATCGCGGTCGCCGAGTGGCGATCCACCGAGCCCGCAGCGTGTGCGCGAGGCGTTGTGCAAGGTGCTGGCCTCCATGTTGCCTCGTGCCGCTCCGTTGGAGTTGACGGCCGGACCGCGGCCGACCGTCGTAGCCTTTGTCGGTCCGACGGGCGTGGGCAAGACGACGACGATCGCCAAGCTCGCGGCGAATATGAAGCTGCGCGAGAACCGGCGCGTCGGCCTCGTGACGATCGACTCGTATCGCATTGCGGCCGTCGAGCAGCTCAAGACGTATGCCCAGATTCTCAAGGTGCCGCTCGCGTCGGTGTTGACGCCCCAGGCCATGAGAGAGGCCATCGCCAAGATGTCGGATTGCGATCTGATCCTGATCGACACGGCCGGTCGGTCTCAGCGCGACGCGTTGCGCATCGCCGAGCTGGGCGAGTTTCTCGACGCGGCCAAGCCCGATCAGGTGCATCTGGTTCTCGCGACGACGACCGGCGAGGCGACGATCAGCCAGGCGATCGAGCGGTTCTCGAAGCTGGGCGCTCGCCGGCTGATCTTCACGAAGGTGGACGAAGCTGTCGGATTCGGCGTGATCTTGAACGTGCTGAAGAAGGCCGACGTTCGGCTGTCCTATCTGACGACGGGTCAGGCGGTGCCGGATGATATCGAGATTGGCAGTGCCGGCCGGGTAGCACAGATGATCGTGGGGGATGTGGCGGCAGCGGATGCCTCTGCGCAAGAGGTTCGCCCCGGCCGGCCGGCCAGAGAGGCGGTTCTCAAATGAGCGCGATCCTCAACGACCAAGCCTCGGACCTTCGCCGGCTCATGGCCACGCGGGAGATCCCTTGCGAGGCCCAGCAAGTGCCGCCGGCCCTCCAGCGCGCGGACGTTCCCCTGATGGCACGCCCTGTTACTGCCGGCGACCGCACCGGCAGCACGGCACACGTCATCGCCATCGCCAGCGGCAAGGGCGGCGTCGGCAAGAGCAATCTCGCCGTCAACCTGGCCATTCTCCTCTCGCAAGCCAAGAAGCGTGTCGTCCTCGTGGATGCCGACCTGGGCATGGCCAACGTCGATGTCATGATGAACGTGCAGCCGCGACACGATCTGTCCCACGTCTTGCGACGGGAACGGACCATCGACGAAGTGGCCGTTCGGATCAACCCGCATCTTCGCCTGATCGCCGGGGCATCGGGCCTCGGGGCCATCGCCGATCTGAGCCCTCACGACCGCCATGTGCTGATCGACCAATTCGCTCGCCTCGAATCGCAGAGCGATGTGATCCTCCTGGACTGCGGTGCCGGCATCTCTCAAAACGTCCTGGCGTTCTCTCAGTGTGCCGACGATCTGCTCGCCGTCACCACACCGGAACCCACGGCGCTGACGGACGTCTACGCGCTCATCAAGGTTCTGAGCCGCACCGAGCGGACCCCGCCGATGGGGCTGGTCGTCAACCAAGTCGATACCGAGCGCGAGGGCAGGCTCGTGGCCGATCGTTTGGTGTCGGTTGCGTCTCGATTCCTGGGTGTCGATCTTGCGCTGGCCGGGCAGGTCTTGCGCGACACCCACGTTTCATTGGCCATCCGACAACGGACACCGCTCGTGCTGCGCTACCCGAATTGTCCGGCCGCGTCGGGCCTATCAACGCTGGCAAACAGGATCGCGCGTCATCACGGCGGCGCGACCGTGAAGCCCGGTTTTTTCCGAAGAGCCATCAGCCTTTTCTACTGAATCAGGCAGTTTTCTTCGCCGATGCCCAATAGCGGTCGAGGCCCGAAAGCTGGGGTCTCCTGTCGCTTCGTGTGGTCGTGGTGTGGGAGGCGTTAAGACGTGGCTCAGTTGTGCGGAGCATCTTGCGGCCTTCTGCTCTTCAGTGCCATGGTCGTCTGCGGGATGATGGCGGGCAATCCAGTCGAGACGATCGTTGTTCGGGCGATCGGCGGGCTGCTCGGCGGCCTCATGTTGGGAACGGTGGCGGGGTGGATCGGGACGGTCGTCGTTCAGGACGTCGCCGAAGCGTCCGAAGGCGACGTCGAGGGGGTCGTGGCCGAGGAAATCCAGGCCCCGCTCGAAGCACAACCGCAGGCCCCAGCACCGAGTTGAACCGAACACTTTCGGCGGCGGCCTCTCGGTGGTGAGACCCACGGCGAGATGCCCACGCCAGGCACGATTCATAAGTCAGACCGGAAGACATCGCTTCGCCGCGAACAGGAGTAGCGTGGATGATCGCAGCCGACATCGATTTGAAGAAGGTCTGGAAGAAGTACAAGCGAGCGCCCAACGACGAGCTTCGCAACCTACTGATCGAGAGCTTCCTCCACATCGTTCGCTTCAATGCCGAGCGGATTCACTCCAAGCTGCCGACGGAAGTGGACGTGGAAGATCTCGTCTCGGCGGGCATGTTCGGCCTATTCGACGCCATCGAGGCGTTCGACCTGGAGCGCGGCGTAAAGTTCGAGACCTACTGCTCGCCGCGCATCCGCGGCGCCATTCTCGACGAGCTGCGGGCAATGGACTGGGTGCCGCGCCTCGTGCGAAACCGATCGCAGAGAGTCCAGACCGCCACGAAGCAGTTGCAGAGCGAACTGGGCCGGCTGCCGAGCGAGAAGGAGATCGCCGATCGAATCGGCGTCTCGGAGGTAGACTTCAAACGCATCGCTCGCGATGGCTCGGCCGTCTCGATGACGTCGCTTTCCCGCAAGGCCTTCAGCGGCGACTCGTCGCGGGAGGTCTCGGAGATCGACGTCCTTCGAGACGAGAAGGCCATCAACCCTGTCCGAGAACTCCAGAAGTCCGATCTTAAGGTATTGATACAACAAGGCTTGACTTCGACCGAGCGTCTTATTCTTATGTTGTATTATTATGAACAGATGACCATGAAGGAGATCGGGCTCACCCTCGACCTCTCCGAGAGCCGGGTTAGTCAGATGCACTCGGCGATTGTGGACAGGCTGAGGTTCCAACTCCGGCAGCGCGACAAGGAGTTCAGAGTGTAGCCCGGTCAGTACGGCGTCGCGGCATCGCCCAAAATGGCAGCGCGACACAGCTCGGAGTGATCCGCCCAAAGTCCATGGCTAGCAAGCCATGGGCCGACCAGGCAGGCAACGCGGGCTTGTGAGCGAAGTCTGGCTGCCGAGGTCGTGCCGCGACATTGACGCTAGAACACAGCAGAGGGTGTCGCCATGTCCGCCATCCCACCGCACGTCGCCGCGTCGGCTCTGCAGTCAGGCGTCGCACAGAAGACGCAAGCCGCCGATCGCGACAACGCCGAGAACACAAAGGCCAACACCGCCAAAGAAGCCGCTCGCGCCGGCGATACTCTGGAAGTCAAAGCCACGGACGCCGACACCCAGGTCCACACCGACGCCGGCGGCCTCGGCGGCCAAGGTCGCCACGACGCCCCACCGCGGGAAGAAGAAGAGACGCCAGAGGCTCCCGCCGAGGACGTCACCTTCGACGACGACGGCAAGGCGCACCTCGACCTCTCTGCATAGCGAACGAACAGTCCTGGAACGAGAATACGGGCAATGCACGCATGATCAGAGCCGCGACCGTAAGGGAGCGCATATCGCCCGACTGCGAAAGCTCGCTCTCGGGGGGCAGACGCTCCCTCACGGTCGCGGCGCTGATCACGCTGTGTCCTTACTCGTCCGCACGCCAGCAAAGTGATACAGAAACACCCCCGACGCCACGGCGACGTTTACGGAGTCGCTATCGCGTGCCATCGGGATGACGGCGTGCGTGTCGCATGCGTCGAGCGTCTCGGCCGATAGGCCCTCTCCTTCCCAGCCGAGTACCATGACGGGCCGATCGGGGGGGCGGGGGTAGCCTGACCACCAGGGGCCTGCAACTTGAATACCGTAACAACTTGCTTTGCCATGACGTTCCCTTCAATCAGCTATGCGCCACCGCGATGCGCATCAGTGGGTCTGGGCGCCACATGTGCCCAACGG
>CAYYPB010000190.1:0-5726 GCA_964473405.1 uncultured Planctomycetaceae bacterium | reverse complement strand
GCGAAGGCCCCGCCGCGGAGCGCCTTGCGCGCTGAGGCAAACCGGTCGCCCCATGCGAACCCTCCCGCCCCCGGAGACCCGCCGCGATCGCATCGCCGATTTCTACGGGGCCGATCTCGCCGAGTGCCTGATGCCGATCGACCGAAACGAACGCGGCCTGAGAATCGAAGCCCTCATCGCCCCGCCCGACCAATCGCGCGCATCGACCAAATGGCAATACCTCTTTCTCAACGGACGCTACATCACCGACCGCCGCATCGGCTTCGCCATCCGCGAGGCCTTTCGGGGTCTCGTCGAGCACACGCGGTTTCCCGTGGTCTTCATCTTTCTGACGGCCGACCCGACGACGTTCGATGTCAACGTCCACCCGACCAAGATCGAGGTCCGCTGGCAGGATGCGGGCCTTGTCCAGTCGCAGGTTCTCGCCGTGCTTCGCGAGACGCTCTTGTCGCACGACCTGACGCCCAAACTGCGGATGCCGGCCCATTCCACTGGACAAACGCCAGACGCTCGGGACCAACAGCGAGCGAGACAAGCGCTGGCCGATTATCTCAAGCGGGTGGACCCGACGCAGACGCACCTGACGTTCCAGCCGCCGCCGTTCCCGACACAACAGGTTCGGCCCTCCATCGCGGGAGACTACGTCCAGCCCCACGGTGCGGCGGACCCTGCCGATGCGCTGCCGGATGATCGCGACCGAGTCGCCGCGCCGTCGGAGCAGAGGTCCGCCACCGACTCGTCGGCGACGGCGGACGATGAGAATCCTGAGTCGCAGATCGTCCGTGATACGTCGGAGATGTCGCCGGCCGCTCCCGCTTCTTCGGTGCTGCAAATCCACAATACCTATCTGGTCGCCCAGACCGAGGACGGCTTCGTCATCATCGACCAGCATGCGCTGCACGAGCGCATTCTGTACGAACGATTCCGCAACCTCATCCTGGCCGGCCCCTTGGAATCCCAACGCTTGCTCATCCCCGAGGTGATCGACGTCTCGACCGCCCAGACCGGCGCTGCCGAGACGCTCAAGCCACTGCTCGACAAGCTAGGCATCGAGCTGTCCGCCTTCGGGCCCGGTGCGTTGGGCGTGCAGAGCTTCCCCACGCTTCTGGGCAATGTGGAGATCGGCCCCTTCGTGGCGGACCTACTCGACAAGCTGACCGAGAGCGAGGAGGCCGCCTCGGAAGAGAGCGCCATCCATGCGGCGCTGGACATGATGGCCTGCAAGGCCGCCGTCAAGGCCGGCGATGCCTTGAGTGCCGAGGAGATCCACGCGCTGCTCCTACAACGCCATCTCACAGAGCGGACGAGCAACTGCCCCCACGGTCGCCCCACCACGCTCGAACTCACCAAACAGGATCTCGAACGACAATTCAAACGCGCCTGATCGCCTGACGCCCGGTTTCTCCGCAACGTCCGCAAACGTGTCCGCACGCGGACCTCAAGCCCCGGGCATATCGCAACGATGAGGTGGAAGGTGCCGGTATCGATTCGCCGAGAAGGCGTGACGTCCGGTCCACAGGAGTGCATCCAATGGCCGACAACCCGAACCCTTCTGACCAGGATCACGGCGCGTCTCGCGAGTACGCCGCCGAAGCGTTCTCCAGCATCCTCTCGGAGAGCCCCGAGCTGTGGAACGTGGTGCAGAAGTTCGCCATGTCCCTACCCTCGGAAGTGGACTCGATGGCCAACGCACTGAGCGACGGCTCGTACGAACGTCTGGCCGCCATCGCAGCGAGACTGAAGACCGCCGGCACCGGCCACGGATACGGCGGCGTCGCCGATCGAGCGGCGACGATCGAACAGGCCGCCCACAACCATACCCTCGACGACCTCTCCAGCAAGATCGCGGAACTCCGCGACCTGGCCCTCGAGATCCACGTCGCCATCGGCACGGTGGAGGAGTAGGACCGCGGTCCTCGATACATTCTCCCACGGCTGCCGCCCTCCGTCCGACCCAGCATCCCCGCGAAGGTCCAAAGGCCAAAGCCCAAAACCGAAAACTGACAACTGACGACTGATCACTTTTCGCCCCGCCGAGCATGTGACCTCCCCACCCTCCCCTGTTAGAATGCCCAGCCAACACCGCGCGACCTCCGAGCCCTCGATCGTGCTCGTTGGGCCGCTTGTCATTCGGAATCAGGGAGTAGCAGTTTGGACGTTGATCACGATCCCCGCGAGTCAGCCAACCTCCTCGTCCTGGAGATTGGGAACTCCCATGTCTCCGTCGCCACGACGGTGGTGGGCCGCGTCTATTCCAACCATCGGTTCGATCTCGATCAGATCGACGACATCGTTGCGTGCGCGCAGGCGAGTTGGGACGCCCTGCCGGAGCATCACATCAAGGCCGCCACCGCCGCGTCCGTTGTCCCCGATGCGCTGGATCGCGTCCGTGAGGCCGTCTCATCGGCACTCGATCAGCCCGTTGCCGTCGTCGGGGAGGACCTCCATCGTCCCATCTCCGTAGCCGTAGAGGATCCGACGACCATCGGCATCGACCGCCTCTGCTCCGCCGCTGCGGCGTATGACACCCTCAAGCACGCCTGTGCGATCGCCAGCTTCGGCACGGCCATCACGATCGATTGCGTCAACGACGAAGGTGCCTTCATGGGCGGAGCCATCTTGCCCGGCCTCAACCTTCAGGCGCATGCCCTCAGCGACGGTACGGCCCAACTGCCCGAGATTTCCATCGAAGCCCCCAAGGAGGTCTTCGGCGGCTCGACGGAGGATGCCATTCGAAACGGCATCTTCATCGGCGCAGCCGGCGCCCTGCGAGAGATCACCGAACGCTACGCCGCCGAACTCGGAACCTGGCCCGACCTCATCGTCACCGGCGGCCATGCCGAACTCGTTGGAAAGCACTCCGAGATCGTCGACCGCGTCGTGCCCGATCTGTGCATTCGCGGGATCGCCCTGGCCTATCGCAAGCACTTCGCCCCGTTCGAAGCAGACGAATGAGCGCTCGGGCGGCGGCGACGACCGCCGCGCTGCTCACGCCGCTCGCCCCCGGCGGCATCGCCGTCATCCGACTGGCCGGTCCCGAAACGGACGCTATTCTGCAAGAGGTCCTCCGCCGGCGACGCGACGATCGCGTGCCGTCACTGCACGATCAACGCCCAGTCTTCTGCCGAATCGCCGACGGCCCCGACATCATCGACGACGCCCTCGTCGTCCGCATGTCGCATCAGAACACTGTCGCCGCCGAACTCTGCGCGCACGGGGGCATCCGCATCGCCCAACGAACGCTCCTGCTGCTCAAACGGCTCGGGGCACAGATCGTCGACGGCCTCCCGTCGAACAACTCGCTCGGCGAATCGGACACCGTTGAGCGAACCATCGACCACGCTCTGCTCGCCGCCGACTCCCAACGCCTGGCTCGATGGCTGCTGGCACAACGTGAGGCTCTGCCGCCCTTCCTGGAACGCCTCGACTCCTTAACCGCCAGCCAGCGAGCAGCCTTCGACGCCCGAAGCGAGGTTGCACAGCGTCTCCTCGCCGGCCTGCACGTCGCGATCATCGGCCCGCCCAACGCAGGCAAGAGTTCCCTGGCCAATCGCCTCATCGGCCGAGACCGTTCGATCACGTCGGCTGAAGCCGGCACAACGCGAGACTGGATCGACGAAACCGTGCTGCTGCAAGGCTGGCCCATCACGCTCACCGACACGGCCGGCATCCGCGAAACGTCGTGTGCGGTCGAATCGGAAGCCCTGCGCCGCGGCCGAGCCCGCGCGCACGAGGCGGATCTGATCCTCATCGTCCTCGACGCCACAACGCCTGCCGAGCTGCAGAAGCAACAACTGCGCGACATCACCGAGTCACTCCCCGCCAACCGGCCGACGCTTCGAGTCGCGAACAAGTGCGACCTGCTCGACGCAGCACTCGCCAACGAAGCCAGACTCCAAGCGACCCAAGTTTCGGCGATGACCGGCGAGGGAATCGAGACGCTCGAGCAACGCCTCGTCACCGCCCTCTCACTCGACACGCTCGACGACGCGTTGCCCACAGCGCTATCGTCGGACATGCCGCCGACCGATTGACCCAGAGCCACGAGCCTCCGATTAGCCAAACGGCAAGCCGGGCGGCAGCCGCTGACTGAGAACTGAAGGCTGACAACTGAAAACTGACGACTCAGCCCACACCGGCCGCAAGGTCTATCCCGGTGGAACTCCGCACGCCCAGCCGCTAGAATGCCGTCTCGCCAACACGGAGTTGGCCCCAGGAATCCATAACGATGCAAATCAACGAAGCCGTCCTTGAACGAACCGTTGCCCGATGTCGCGAGCGCGGAATCGTCATCCCCACCTTCGCCCAGATGCGAAACCCCGCGAGCATCCCTGAAAATGTCCAGGCGAGGCTCAAGGGCGTCGGCCTCTGGGACGTCGATCCGCTCAACCTCTTCCGCATCACCTGGAAGAACGAACCCACGGCCAAGGGTGGCCTGTTCAACAGCGGCAACTGGATCGAGTTTCCGCCCGCCCTCACCGGCTCGCGAGCCCGGATCATCGGCATTGTTGGCAAGTGGTTCCCCACCGGGGCCCACAAGGTCGGTGCCGGCTTCGCGTGCCTCGTGCCCCGGCTCGTCTCGGGTCAGTTCGACCCCACGACGCAAAAGGCCGTCTGGCCCTCGACCGGCAACTACTGTCGCGGCGGCGCGTTCGACTGTGCCGTGCTCGGCTGCACGGCCGTGGGGATCTTGCCCGAAGAAATGAGCCCCGAGCGATTCGAGTGGCTCCGCGAGATTGGCGCCGAGGTCATCGCCACGCCCGGCTGTGAGTCGAACGTCAAGGAGATTTACGATAAGTGCTGGGAGATTCGTCGCACGCGGCCCGACTGCGTGATCTTCAACCAGTTCGAGGAGTTCGGCAACGCCATCTGGCACTACCACACGACCGGCGGCGTCATCCAAGAGGTCTTCGAACAAGTGGCCCGGCCCGGCGATCGGCTCGCGGGCTACACCTCCGCCACGGGATCGGGCGGCACGATCGCCGCCGGGGACTTTCTGCGCACGCGGCACCCAGCCCTTCGCGTCACCGCCGCCGAGGCCTTGCAGTGTCCCACGCTGCTGGAGGGCGGTTTCGGTGGACACCGCATCGAGGGCATCGGCGACAAGCACATCCCCTGGATTCACAACATTCGCAACACGGATGTCGTGGCGGCCGTCGATGATGAGCAGTGCATGCAGCTCATGCGTTTGTTCAACGAGCCGGCAGGCCAACGGTTCCTCGCGGACCAGGGCATCGAGTCGGCGTTGGTCGAGCAGCTCCCAACGCTCGGCATCTCCAGCATCTGCAACCTCGTCGCCTCGATCAAGACGGCCAAGCTGTTCGACATGAACGGCCGAGACGTGGTGTTCACCTGCTTGACCGATTCGATGGAACTCTACGGCAGTCGCATGGAGGAGAAGCGGGCCGCGCATGGTTCCTACGACGAGATGCTCGCCGCACGACACTTCGGCCGATACCTCGAAGCGATCGAGACCGATCACACGCGAGAGCTCACCTACGCCGACCGCAGGCGGATTCACAATCTCAAGTACTTCACCTGGGTAGAGCAGCAGCAGCGAGACGTGGACGATCTGCGCCGCCTCTGGGATCCCGACTTCTGGAGCGAGACCTTCGCGCAGGTCGATGAGTGGGACCGAATGATCGAGCAGTTCAACGCGCGGCTGTGATGATCACACCTGTTCTTGCGGGTTCGCCAGACCGCCCCAAACCGAACCGCGACCGTAA
>CAYYPB010000189.1:0-5731 GCA_964473405.1 uncultured Planctomycetaceae bacterium | reverse complement strand
CGAGATTGCGAGGCGGCTGGGACGTGCGACGGTGCAGGCTGTCTATGCCATCCCGTTTGTGCGTTGCCTGGAAACGGCGATACCGATCGCCCGGTCGTTGGGCCTGCCCGTGCGGATCCGTCCCGATCTTTGCGAGCATCACCATCTGCCGCCGGGTGCCGTCGCCGACACCGCTCTCGACGAGATGGAAGCCTTGAGCGATCGGTATCCGGAGGTTGTACGGTGCCCGGATCATGTGGGTTCGTTCGACTGGGTGCCTGCGGACGAGTCGTTTGAGACGCTGCTAGGCCGCTCGGCGGCGTTGGCGGCCTATCTGAAGGACCGTTGGCGTGGTGAGGATGATGTCGTCGTGGTGATCAGCCACGGCAGTCCCGTGGCGAGACTCGTCGAGGCTTGGTTGACCGACCGGCCGGGGCCTTCGTTTCGTTTCATTATCGACAATTGTAGTGTGAGTGCGCTGCGGTTCGCCGACGACATCAGCACGTTGGTCTGTCTGAACGAGGTTTCGCATCTGGCTGGGTTGCCGGTGCCTACTGCGGCGAATTGGACGGATGATGGGCTTATCAAGGCCCGATCGGCGTCGAGCGCGTGGTAGGGCGGTTTCGGAGGGAAGGGGGCCCTGTTGCGGATCGCGATTGTGCGGCATTATCATCTCGGCGGGTGAATCCGTCCCCCACCCCTGGAAGGGGCGGGGCACCCACTCAAGAGACCCGTCGCTTGCGATCCGGGCTCGGATGGGGGCTTGCAGAGAGGTATACGCGACATGAACCCGTCCGTAGATATTGGCCCGTTTGTCATCGGCGGGGGTCGGCCGCTGGCCTTGATTGCCGGTCCTTGCATCATCGAGTCGACCGATCACTGCTTGATGGTCGCCGAGGTGGCGGGGGCGATTTGCGAGCGTCTCGGCGTGCCGTACATCTTCAAGTGCAGTTTCGACAAGGCCAATCGCACGAGCGTCCACGGATTCCGCGGGCCTGGGATGAAGGCCGGCCTCGATACGCTGGCGACGGTCCGCGAGAAGACCGGCCTGCCCGTCTTGACGGATGTTCATCTTCCCGAACAGGCGGCACCGGCGGCCGCGGTTTGCGATGTGTTACAGATCCCGGCGTTTCTCTGTCGCCAGACCGATCTGCTCGTCGCGGCGGGCAAGACCGGCAAACCCGTGAATGTGAAGAAGGGTCAGTTCATGGCGCCCGATCAGATGGCCAAGGCGGTGGGCAAGGTGCGCGAGGCGGGGAATGATCGCGTGTTGCTGACCGATCGGGGGACGTTCTTTGGGTACGGTGGGTTGGTGAACGATTTTACCTGCGTGCCGGTGATGCAGGCGTTCGCTCCGGTCGTTGTGGATGCGACGCATAGTTGCCAGATCCCCGGCGGGCAAGGCGAGCAGTCGGGCGGTTTGCGGGAGCATGTGCCGCTGGTTGCGCGGGCGGGCGTGGCGGTGGGGGCCGATGCGTTGTTCATCGAGATTCACGATCGGCCCGAGGAGGCGAAGTCGGATTCGGCGACGGTCTTGTCGCTGGATCACCTCGAGGGCCTTCTGGCGACGTGCTGTCGGATTCGGGCGGCGATGGCGTCGTGACATTATCGGCGCTCAGGAAGAGCCCGGCGGGACGTTGACGGTCTCCGCCCAGGCCCCTAGCATGGTTTGTCCGGCTCGGTTGGGGAGGGCGACGGGTGGCCCAGCCGTTTTCTCGGGCTCTCTATGGGTGGTGTGGGCGAATGATCGACAAGGAACTGCTGGATATCCTGGCCTGCCCGAGTTGTCACAAGCCGGTCGACCTGGTGGAGGGCGATTCGAGGGGTGACGTTCAGGCCCGACTCGTGTGTCGGGGCTGTGGGCTCCGTTATCCTGTGAAGGACGACATCCCGGTGATGCTGATCGACGAGGCCGAGTCGCCCGATGGGGCGTCCGGCTCGAAATAGCTTGGGCGCATAGGGGCAATACCCAGGATCATGCTGGCCATCGTTTCCGACATTCATGCGAACCTTGAGGCGTTGACGGCGGTCTTAGCCGACATCAAGCGTCGCGGCATCGAGCGCATCTATTGCCTCGGCGATACGCTGGGCTATGGTCCCAAGCCCGGGGAATGCCTCGATCTGGTGATCGAGCATGCCGAGATGAGCCTCTGCGGCAATCACGACCACGCCGTTTTCTATGAGCCGATGAACTTCAACCCGAGCGCCGAGCGGGCATCGTTCTGGACGCGCGGGATGTTGGAGGCGGAGCCGGATGCCGAGCGGCGCAACCGTCGCTGGCGGTTCTTGGGTGGTCTGAACCCGCGACACGAGCAGAACGGGTTTCTGTTTGTGCACGGCTCGCCGCGCAAGCCGATCAACGAGTATCTGTTCCCGGATGATGTCTATACGGCCCCGCACAAGCTGCTGGCGAACTTTGACCGTATGGAGCAGATGACATGTTTCTGCGGTCACACGCATGTGCCGGGCGTGTTCGTGGACGACCCGTATTTCGAGACGCCCGAGGAAATGGGCGATTCCCATCGCTACGCCATCGGCGACGAGAAGGTCATCATCAACGTGGGATCGGTGGGCCAGCCCCGGGACCGCGATCCGCGTGCGACCTATGTGATCGTTCACGACGACGAGGTCGAGTTCGTTCGGATCGAGTATGATCTCGAGGTCACGGCCCAGAAGATTCGCGAGATCGCCGAGCTTGACGATTTTCTCGGTTCTCGGCTCTACGATGGCAAGTGACCGCGGCCTCGCACGTTGATGCGTTTCTTCCGGCCGGACTTGCTCGCCGGCGATCAACCCCTGACGACGTAGGATGCACATGGACCCACAGACCAAGCGGACGATTCTAGCCACTGTTCTCTGTATGATTGTCTTCTTCGGCTGGATTGCTCTCCAGCCGGAGCGCCCGCCGCAGGAGACACCCCCCGCCGTCGATCAGGCGACAGGGCAGACCGACGAACCGGTCGCGACTTCAGAGCCGCAGCCTTCCGAGGTCGCGTCGAGCGGCGACAAGACTACGGTCGCCTCGAAGGAACCGGCCGGCACGGCGAAGCCGAGTTCGACGGGCATCACGGTTGTCGGCGCGGCGAAACGCGAGACCGTGACGCTGGGTGACGACCGGCAGGGCGACGCGCCCGGGGGGGGCGAGAATCCTTACGAGATGAAGGTTGTCGTCTCCTCGCGAGGCGCCGGCGTGGAATCGGTGACGCTGTCTCGGCATCGCAACAAGGTGGCGAAGGACAAGCGGAATCCCGACCACAACCCGTATGACCTCTTGACGCCGGTCGAGAATCGCAATGGCGGAGATGACTATCTGTCGTTCGTCATCGAGAAGATTCGACTCATCGAGGACAAGCTACCCGTCGATCTGGCGGATGTGGATTGGTTGCTGACCAAGAGCGTCGACGACGACGGGCAGACGGCCACACTGAGCGTTGTCATTAAGGACGGCTCCGCGGACGTTCTTTGGTTGACGAGGACCTATCACCTCAAGAAGTTCTCTCACCATCTCGAGACGTCGCTGTCGATCGAGAATCGGACCGACACGCCTCGCAAGGTTCGGATCACTGCTCGCGGTCCGATCGGTGTCGAGCCGCCGAAGACCCGTTTCGACAGCACGCTCGTCCTGACAGCCAACCTCGAGGAGGACGGCAAGGTCAGTCTCGGCGAGAAGGCCAAGCGGGGCGACGCCTTCAAAGCACCATCGAGGAGCCTGCCGCTCTTGGCGCCGGAGCCGGACCATGTGCTTTGGGCGGCGTTGGGGAACAAGTACTTCGCTTGCATCGTTGTGCCTGTTCCGCTCGAGGCAGGCAAGGGCTATTCGGCGTCTCTGGAGAAGGTCACGGCTCGGGCACTGGCGAACTCCAAGGACGTCAAGGACGATCTGACTTTCGAGCAGATCTATTCGCCGCTGCAATCCATCAAACGGGGTCCGCCGCTGAAGCTGGAGGAGGATGTCTTTTGTGGCCCCAAGAGTACGCGGCTGTTCGAGTCGATGCCGGAAGCAGTGCGGGGCCGGCACTACGAGATCTCCAGTTATGCGGATCGGTCGGCGTGCGCGCCGGACGTGATCAGCAACGTCATGCTCATGCTGCTGACGTTCCTCTACGGGCTCGTACACAACTACGGCGTGGCGATCATTCTTCTGGTGATCGTTGTCCGCGGCGTGTTGCATCCGATCAGCAAACGCGGCCAGATCAACATGCTGAAGATGCAGAAGAACATGGCCCGCATCAAGCCGAAGCTGGAGGCGATTCAACAACAAAACAAGAACGACAAGCAGAAGCTCGCGGAGGAGACGCGGAAGCTCTATGCCGATGAAGGGGTCAACCCCGCGGGCTCGGTCATGGGCTGCCTGCCGATGGTTCTGCAGATGCCGATCTGGGTCGCGTTGTGGACCACGCTGAATACGAACGTCGATATGCGGCACATGCCGTTCTTCGGGTACATTCGCGATCTGGCCGCGCCGGACGCCTTGATCGCTTTTTCCGAACCCATCACGATCCCGCTCATCAGCATGATGTTCGGGCCTATCCACTCGTTCAATCTGCTGCCGATTCTCATGTCGGCCGTGATGTTCGCGCAGCAGAAGATCACCCAGAAGCTGACCAAGCCCGACAAGCCGGCTGCGCCCAAGCTGGACCAGGACGGCAAACCGTTGCCGGACACGGCGGCCCAGCAGCAGAAGATGATGGGCTACATGATGCTGTTGATGGGTGTGATGTTCTATCGTTTTCCCAGCGGCCTTTGCCTCTATATTCTGTCGAGCAGCCTGCTCGGGATGTTTGAGCAGATCTACATCAAGAAGCACATCAAAGAGCAGGAGAAACGTGGCGACTTCGATGTCAAGGCCAAGGCCCCGAAGAAGCAGGGTTGGCTCGGCAAGAAGCTGGCGAACGCCCAGAAGATGGCCGAGCAGCAGCGACTTGCTCAGGCCACGTCCTCGCCGAAGAGCAAGGGCAAGACGGGTCGCAAGAAGCCTCGGTTTTAGGGGCTTGCCAGAATCCGCAGGGGGAGTTGCTCCTCGGCTGCGTTGTTGAGGAGGCGGCGTAGAATGTCTGTTCTTGGGGTGTCGGGCGAGGTTCTGTCGCTTGCGATCCAGATTCTTGCCCTCGCAGCATCATTCATACTGGGGACATCACGATGTAGGAGGGCCCTCCTGCTATCGGCCTTGGCAATCGGTGTCGTTGCGAACATCGTTGGCCAAGTCATCCTCGCCGGCGGCGGTCCCGGTGCTTGTGCGGGCATGGTCATGCTTCCCCTGTTCTGTGCGTTTGCTTCTCTGGTCGGCAAGGGTTGTAGATGGGTTGTTGTCGGTCGTCATGAGACACCGCACAAATGCCATGCATGAGGCGCAGTTGTTGGCGACGATCACGCTACGAGTTCCTGTCCGGAGTGTGGCGAGCCTTCGAGATGCAAGCAGTGTGGGTACAGTCTGCGGGGGAACGTGACCGGTCGGTGCCCCGAGTGCGGTCACCTGTTCACGAGTGAGCGGGCCGCTCCTGCTGGAAGGGATGGGGCACCCAGCAAGGAGCCTCGGTTCTGAGCCGCAGTCGCCTATTGCACGCCTTCGACGCGCCAAACGGCAAGCCGGATGGGGGGGTGAGCTGGGGTTGGGGCGTGAGCGGGCTTTGCCTGTTGGTCCGTCGGCTACTGGGACTGGATGAGCGAGGACATTGCCCGGTGGGGGTGGTCGGCGAAGAGCTTCTTGGCTTCGCTCATGAGGGAGAGCGAGCGCGTCACGCAGACGTCAGGT
>CAYYPB010000188.1:0-5760 GCA_964473405.1 uncultured Planctomycetaceae bacterium | reverse complement strand
GGGCGCGCGGGCACAGCGCATCGGTGACGATCACGAGAATTCGCACGGTGCCGGACCACCCGAGCGACGCCGAAGAGGAGACGAGCGACGAAGTCGATGCGGATGAACTCGACGGCGAGGACGAGACGCTCGAAGCCGTGAGATAATACAAATGGCCGGTCTAGTGCGTTTCGGACTTGAGACGGCGTCTTCCATCGGCCGCAATCGGCCGTGCCGATCAGAGCCGCGACCGTCAGGGAGCGCTGCCCACTCGATTGCCAGGGCCCTCCGTGTTGTGCGATGGTCGCTCCCTTATCCTGGCGCGCCGGGACGTCTCTGACCGGTGCCCGTGGCAGATCCCTTCTCAAGCCTGAGTTGCTCTAGCTCACATTGGATGGCTAGTCGAGGCGAGGGGATCAGATGGCGGGGGACTCGCCGAGTGGCATGGGGCCGGCGTCGTTCGGTTTGGCATTCGTGGCGGGTGACGATGCGTGCTTAAGGGTGCCTTCCTGTGCGGCTTCGTCCGGCGTGAACTCTGGGACGATCGCCACTAGACGCCGGCGCAGCTCCTCGTGGGTGAGCGTGTCGGCGTTGGCGACGAGGTCGTCCATCGCGGCGCAGACGCGCGGCCAGTCTTCCTTCTTGTTGCGCCAGACATAGATTTTGTCGTGCGTTGTTTTGCCCATATTCTCGCCGAGGACGCTGAGCTCCTCGTAGAGCTTTTCGCCCGGCCGGATGCCCGAGAACTGAATCTCGATGTCCTCGCCGGGACGCAAGCCGCTGAGGGTGATCATTTCGCGAGCGAGGTCCACGATCTTGACGGGCTCTCCCATGTCGAGGACGAAGATGTCGCCATCGGCGCCCATGACGCCGGCCTGGAGGACGAGCTGCGAAGCCTCGGGGATGGTCATGAAGTAGCGCGTCATCCTCGGGTCTGTGACGGTGACAGGCCCGCCGCCGGCGATCTGCTTGGCGAAAATGGGGATCACCGAGCCACTGGAACCGAGAACGTTTCCGAAACGGACGGTCATGAACTGCGTCTCGCTGCCCTGTCGAAGCTGCTGGATGTACATCTCGGCGACGCGCTTGGTGCAGCCCATGACGGAGGTGGGGTTGACGGCCTTGTCGGTCGAGATCATGACAAACCGGCGCACGCCGTGCTTCTTGGCCGCGTCGGCAATGGTGCGCGTCCCGCGGATGTTGTTCTTGAGGGCCTCGCCGACGTTGAGTTCCATCATCGGCACGTGCTTGTGCGCTGCCGCGTGGAAGACGACCGAGGGCCGCTCGGTGGCCAGGATGGAATCGACTCGGGCGGCGTCACAGATGTCGGCCACGCAGCAGATCGTGGAGACATCGGGGAAGAGGCGTCTCAGGTCGCGGTCGATTTCGAAGAGGTTGTTCTCTGCCTGCTCCACCAGGACGAGCCGACTCGGTCCATAGCGCGCGATCTGCCGGCACATCTCCGATCCGATCGAACCGCCCGCTCCCGTGACCAGTACGCGTTCGTTGTGGAGGTAGTTGCTGATCTTCTCCTGGTCCAATGCGACTTGCTCTCGGCCGAGGAGATCCTTGATGCTCACGTCGCGAATCTGCGAGACCGTGACCTTGCCCTCGATGACAGCCTGCATCGCCGGGATCGTCCGAAAGCGGACGTTCATGCCTTCGAGTTGTTCCACCACCTTGCGCAGCACGCGCTGCGGGGCGTTAGGCATCGCCAACAGCACCTCTTCGATCTGGAGCTTGTCGCAGCAAGTCTTCACCTCGCCGATCGACCCGAGGACGGGCACGCCGTGGATCTGGGTGCCTTGCGAGGTCGCGGCATCGTCCAGAAAACCGACGACCTTGTAGCGATCCACACGCATGCGAAGGATCTCGCGCAGCAGCGCCTCACCCGTGTCACCGGCACCGAGTATGAGGCACTGCCGTCGGCCGGAGGACGCGACCGGCCGTATTTCTTCGTGATAGAGCCTCAGCACAAGACGCGCGCCGCAGACGACGGCGATGGTCGTGACCCAATCGAGCAGGAAGATTGACTGCGGCAGCGTGGTACGCTCGCGGAGGACGGCTGGCCAGAGGAACGAGATCGCAAAGAAAGCGACCACGAAGAAGAAGGTGCTCAAATGCGTGGCCATCGTGATCGAATACAGATCACGCATGCCCACATACCGCCATGTGCCACGGTAGAGCCGCATCCGGTAGAAAACGAGGGTCTTGATAGGAACGACGACCAGCAGCAACGGCAGGAAAAGGGGCTCCAGCCATTCATCGAATCGCGCGAAGTTGTACCGAAGACCGAAAGCGCAGAAGAACGCCACGACGAAGAGTGCCACATGAACGGCTGCCGACACGGCCCCACGATATCGCAGGAGCCCGCTCCGCGGCGTGGGCCGATGTTGGGTGTCGGTGCTTTTCTCGGAATCCGCCATGAGCCTGTGTTCGCCGTCTTCTTTCCCGGACCCCCGTGGCCACCTGGGCTCTAGGACGGTCTCCTAGTTCACGCGACTGCTGTCGAGTGGCTGGCCGGGCACGGTCGGCCGGGAGCCGTCTGTTGCGCCAAGCCTATGGTGCCGCCTCCGAAGCAACCCGCTTGTCCCTGGCTTCGATCAACATCTTCCGGAACCGCTTGGCATACGTGGCCCGATCTTCCGGTGCGATTGGACCGGAGTCGCTTGCTTTCCGGCTGATCTCTGCATCGAGACTCGCCTCGGCCATTTGCGCCGCTCCAATGGCGGTGTTGATGTCTCCATTGAGCCATGCGTAGTACGAAAACAGCAGATGAGCGGGGGCGGACGACGCGCCCGATTTCGTGGCCCGACTCAACTGCTTGAACGCTGTCTGAAAACCTCGGCGCTCCGGGTAGAATCGCAACGGGTCGACCCACAGATCGGAGAGTGACTTGGATCGTTTCTCGTCGAGCGCCAGCACGAGATTCAGCGTGGCCGTGGAGAAGTCGCCTCGCTGATAGGACACGAGAACGCTCGCCACGTAGGCTCTGGCCTTGTGCGGCTCCTGCTGCGCCACCAACTCAAAGTACTCCCTGGCCTTGACGTATTGGCCCTGCTGGAAGAAGAACAAGCCCAGTCGGTAGTACTCGTCGACCTTCTTGCTGAGGCGAGACTCCAGGCGGTCCTCGTAGGTCGGTGCTGTCGAGTTCTCGATGGCCTCGAGCCGCCGCACGGCTTCCGCAGGTTCGACATCAGGGGCGACTTCGCCGGACCAGCGCCCCTGATCGTCCTTGGCGTAGTAGTGGCGTCCGATCGCGCCCCAACTCTCGCCCCCCAGTGCGGACCGCGCCGAGAGATGATTCCGCTGGTTTAGGAGAATCGACACGGGATTGGACGGTCCGGTCCGCTGTCCGACCAGTCTGGTTCCCTGGCGACGGTAGGGGATCACGTCGCGGATCCGGTCGACGCGCGTGCGCAACCCCAAGAGTCGTGCACGGCCGTAGATGTCTGGCCTGTAAGGATCGAGGCGAGAAGCGAGCGTCGAAGCTCGGCGGTCAGTGGACGCTCTGAGTCCCCGATACCCTCTGAGGGACATGGGTTGCCGAGTGTTCTGGCTCCACGCGCGGGCCCGCTGTTGCGCCTCGGCTTCCGGCACGAACGCCACGCAGACAAGCCCGAATATTGCCAGGCTCACACGCATGCAATAGACTCCAAGCTCAAACAGGCAAACACCTCATGGTATCGGCAGATAGTAGGGCGGTCAACACATCCAAAAGGCACGCAAGGGCCGCTCGTAGGCTAGCAGAATCGCCCGCCGGTTATTCCCGACGATATAGTACCATGTGCTGTGCGGAGCCCCGGGCGGATGATGCGCATCTCTTTCTTGTCAATCTCTCTTGCCGCCAAGTGCAGGCTGTTGTTTGGCTTAGCCGTGGTGCTGATCATCGCTTCGGCGATCTTCGTGCCCTGGCTGCGGATGCGGGATCTCGTGCACGAGGTCAACATCCAACTCACCCGGCAGATCGGGCACCTGGCGCTGGCCCGGGGCGACCTGGCGGCGGGAAACTGGGAACTGAGTCAGCGGGCACTGGAACACTGGTGGCCGCGCGGGGCGGAGCGACACGGCGTCAGCGGCCCCGTGCCCAGGCTCGTTCCGTTATCAGACCCCTCCCTGCCCACCCCGCCACCTGGCGCGGACGCCTATCTCGAGGAAGCGATTTCTCGCTTGGCTGATTCGCCCGCCCTCGATGCCTTCCCGGCTCATTGGGAAGCTGTTCCGGGGGGGCTGCTCTATCGGATGGTCTTTCCCGTTCGGTCCACGGGCGGTAAGTATCCCGCCGGGACGCTCCTGGGCGTCGTCGATGTTGAGCACCTGGCGCCCAAGGCTCACACCGACATGCTCATCAACCTCGGGCTCAGCCTCATGGCCGGGGCGCTCGCGGGGATTCTCGCGGTTCTCGTGTTCTACCTGATCACACACAAGCTGATTCTCTCGCCCGTCCGGGAACTGACGCGCGTGGCGGAGAGCGTTTCGGAAGGTGAGCACAACGTTCGCAGCCAAATCGCTACGGGAGACGAGTACGAAGAACTCTCCCGCGCCTTCAATGCCATGCTGGCGCACCTCGAGGCATCAGAGAACGAGCTTCGCCGCATCAACAAGAGCATGGACACAAAGTTAGAGCAACTCGCCGAACGCAACGTGGCCTTGTTCGAAGCCAACAAGATCAAGAGCCAGTTCCTTTCGAACGTCAGCCACGAATTGCGCACACCGCTGGCCTCGATCATCGGCTTTGCGGAACTGCTGCGCGAAGCCGCCAGTACCGAAGGCGGTCGCCAGTTGCGATACTCCGAGAACATCATGTCCAGTGGGCGAATGCTCCTTGGGCTTATCAACGACTTGCTGGACCTCGCCAAGATCGAGGCCGGCAAGTTGGAGATGCACTTCACCGAAGTCAACATGCCGGAGATGGTCAACGACCTCGTGGACTTCATCCGCCCCCTCGCGGACAAGAAGAGCCTACAACTCGCGGCGGACATCGTCGAAGACGTGCCGACCATCACGTCCGACACGGGGCGCATCCAGCAGATTCTCTACAACCTTCTCTCCAACGCGGTGAAGTTCACGCCTGAAGGCGGGCGCGTCGAGATCAGGTTGGGCCGCGTCGACGCCGAGTGTATCTTCGTCAGTGTGCGTGACACGGGAATCGGCATCCCCGAAGATGAGATGAGCGGTGTCTTCGAGAAGTTCCGCCAACTCGATGGCTCGATGACGCGTGAACACAGTGGCACGGGCCTCGGGCTGGCGATCAGCAAGGATCTCGTGACCCGCCTCGGTGGAACCATCGCCCTCACAAGCGAGATGGAGAAGGGATCGGAGTTCACGGTGACACTCCCTGTGGTCGCCCCAACGGAAGAGGAGATCGCCGCACCGCCGGACATCAACTTGGCGTGAGGCGTCGTGTATCTGCCCGCCCGCATGCACGGGCGCATCGGTGCCCAAAAACGGCTTGCCGTTTGGCGGCTCGGCACGAGGCTGTTAGAGGAGCATCGAGCGCTTTCATGACGAACACCGACCGGCAAACGAGCGATTCGCCGCCGAGGCGCACCGGGCCCGTGGCACGCCGCCCCCCCCGGCGGGTCCGCCCGGCCGCCGTTCTCCCCCGGTGTGGGGTGGGGGTGCCGCCCGCGGCACTGCCGCGCAGACGACAGCTGCGACACGTGTCCGAACGACGCCCAGAACGACGCCGACGGTGACGGCGCCTGCGGAGACGTCGACAACTGCCCCACCGTCTCGAATCCCGGGCAGGCGGACGGCGACCTGGACGGTGTCGGCGAT
>CAYYPB010000187.1:0-5797 GCA_964473405.1 uncultured Planctomycetaceae bacterium | reverse complement strand
AGCGGACGGCACCGAGCAGAAGGAACGCCTGGGCGCCAATGCGCTCCTGGCCGTGTCCTGCGCCGCGGCCCACGCGGCGGCCGAGGGCACGGGGCTGCCGCTGGTCCGCTAGCCGGGAGGCGCCGGGGGCCGGCGCCCTTCACCGACCCCTTCCGCGAAGAAAAGACGCGAACGGTCAAGGTTCGCGTGAACGTGGACAACACCGACGGCAGGCTCAAGCCGCAGATGTTCGTTCGCGCCATCGTGCGGGCGAAGCTCGCCGAGGATGGCCTGATCGTGAACGCGGCGTTGGCCGGAAAGTGGATCTGCCCCATGCACCCCGAGGTACTCGAAGACGAGTTGGGCGACTGCCGCATATGCGAGATGTCGCTGGTCCGGGCCGAATCGCTGGGGTTCGTATCCTTGGACGATGTAGACGAGCGTCCGCCCTTGGTGGTCCCGGCCTCCGCCGTTCTCATGACCGGCAAACGGGCCGTCGTCTATGTCGCGGTGCCGGACAAGCCCGGCACCTACGAGGGTCGAGTGGTTGTACCGGGCACTCGGGCGGGCGACTACTACCTCGTTCGCGATGGGCTCACCGAGGGCGAGCAGGTCGTCGTGAACGGCAACTTCAAGATCGACAGTGCCATCCAGATTCGCGCCCGGCCCAGCATGATGACGCTTGACGATGAAGATGCGGAGCCTGCCTCTGGCCACGAGCATCACAAAGCTCAGGATAAGGCCGAGTCGTTCGACGTGCCCGCCGAGTTTACGGCCAAGCTCAAGCCGTTATTCGAAACGTACTTCGGAATCCAGACCGCGCTGAGCCTCGATTCGGCCGACGATGCCAAGAAGGCCGCCAACGGTTTTTGCAAGGCAATCGAGGCCGTGGACATGAGTTTGCTCGAAGGTGCCGCCCATCAGGCGTGGATGAAGGAACGGAAGGAGATCACAAAGATCGCCCGCAGGTTCATCGCCGCGGATGGTATCCAAAAGGCCCGATCGGTCTTCGATACGCTATCCGGATCGATGATTGGCGTGGCGAAGCGATTCGGCGCCGGCGGTGCGGATGTCTACCTCTTCCACTGCCCGATGGCGTTCAATGATCGCGGAGCCGACTGGCTTCAAAACCACCAGAAAACCAACAATCCTTACTTCGGCTCCGCGATGTTTCGATGTGGCTTCCTGAAGGAGACTTTCGCCGGCGCGCCGGACGATGCCCCGACCCGGTCCGACGAGGATTCCACGGGAGGCGAAGGTGGCCACTAACCCGATTCCTCCACAATACGAATCGTCCCCCGGGTTGATCAACAAGATCATCCGGTTCTGCCTCGAGAACAAGCTCATCGTTTGGCTCATGATTGTCGTCGCAATCGGCTGGGGCTTGATGACGGCCCCCTTCGACTGGGACTTGGGCGGGCTGCCCCGCGATCCCGTGCCGGTCGATGCGATCCCCGACATCGGCGAAAACCAGCAGATTGTCTTCACCAAATGGATGGGCCGATCTCCCCAAGACGTCGAGGATCAAATCTCATATCCGCTGACCGTTTCGCTTCTGGGCGTGCCCGGCGTCAAGACCATCCGCAGCTACTCGTTGTTCGGCTTCTCGATGGTGCTGATCATCTTCGACGACGATGTCGAGTTCTATTGGTCGCGTACGCGCGTCCTCGAGAAGATGAACAGTCTCCCCGCGGGGACTCTGCCCGATGGGGTCAAGCCCGCGTTGGGGCCCGACGCCACGGCTTTGGGCCAAGTGTTCTGGTACACGCTGGAGGGCCAGGACGAAGACGGCAATCCCACGGGGGGCTGGGATCCGCACGAACTGCGCACGATCCAGGACTGGTACGTCCGCTACTCGCTGCTGTCGGCGGAGGGCATCTCCGAGGTGGCCTCGGTCGGGGGCTACGTCCAGGAGTACCAGATCGACGTCGACCCCGACGCGATGCGGGCCCACGGCATCTCTCTCAGCGAAGTCTTCATGGCGGTCAAGTTGGCCAACATTGATATCGGCGCTCGCTCCATCGAGGTCAACCGCGTCGAGTACGTCATTCGCGGCTTGGGCTTCGTCGAATCGGTATCCGACCTCGAGGATGCCGTCATCAAGGTCAACGACAACGTCCCGATCTATGTCAAGAACGTCGCCCACGTATCGCTCGGTCCGGCACTGCGGCGCGGCGTCCTGGATAAGGGAGGCGCCGAGGTCTGCGGCGGCGTCGTGGTCGTCCGCTATGGCGACAACCCCCTGGCCGCGATCAAGAGCATCAAGCAGAAGATCAAGGAGATCGAGCCCGGCCTGCCCAAGAAGACCCTGCCGGACGGGACGGTCAGTCAGGTCAAGATCGTGCCTTTCTACGACCGCACGGGGCTGATCTACGAGACGCTCGGCACCCTCGGCAGCGCCCTGTTGCAGCAGATCCTCGTGACGATCATCGTCGTGGTGGTCATGGTTCGGCATCTGCGGAGTTCGATCCTGATCTCGGGGCTGCTCCCGCTGGCCGTCCTCATGTGCTTCATCGCCATGAAGCTATTCAAAGTAGACGCCAATATCGTTGCGCTCTCCGGCATAGCGATAGCCATTGGCACCATCGTCGACATGGGCGTGATCATTTGTGAGAACATCCTCAAGCACCTGGACGAGGCGCACCCGGACGAAAGTCGGCTCGAAGTCATCTACCGCGCGGCGACCGAGGTCGGCAGCGCCGTGGTGACGGCGGTCTCCACGACGATCGTCAGCTTCCTGCCCGTGTTCACGATGGAGGCGGCCGAGGGCAAGCTGTTCAAGCCGCTGGCCTATACCAAGTCGTTCGCCCTGATCGCGTCTGTGATCGTCGCCTTGACGATCATCCCGCCTGCGGCTCACATCCTGTTCACGCGCGGCAAGTCGCATCGCCGAAGTCTTCGTCACCTGCTGCACGTCGGGCTGCTTGCCGGCGGCATCGCCTTGATCGTCATGTGGAACTGGGGGTGGGCCGGCGGCGCGTTGATCCTGATCGGGGCGTATCTCGTCGCCGATCCGTTCTTGCCGGGCGCGGTCAAGCGCGGCATTCCCTGGCTCGCCAACGCCATCGTGATCGGCGCGGTGACACTCGTTCTGGCTCAGATGTGGCTACCGATCGGTCCTGAGAAGGGTCTGGCCCGCAACTTGATCCTGGTCGTGGCCGCGCTGGGCGGACTGTTACTGCTGTTTCAGGTGTTCCAGGCCATCTACCCGTCCATCTTGCGTTGGGCGCTCGATCACAAGCTCACGTTCCTGCTCTCGCCTCTTGTGATTGTCATCGTCGGGGGCATGGTCTGGCGCGGCTTCGACGGGCTGTTCGGCTGGATGCCCGAGTCGGTCCGCAAGTCCGACCCCGCCGTGTACTTGGCCGGCAAGTTCCCCGGCCTGAGCAAGGAGTTCATGCCGCCCTTGGATGAGGGTTCGTATCTGTACATGCCGGTGACGATGCCGCACGCCTCGATCGGCGAGGTGATGGACATTCTCAGCAAGCAGGACATCGCCTTCGAGCAGATCCCGGAGGTCGAGTCCGCAGTGGGCAAGCTGGGCCGGGCCGACAGCCCCCTCGATCCCGCTCCGCTGTCTATGATCGAGACGGTCATCAACTATCATCCGCAGTACCTGACGGACAAGGATGGTCGGCGCCTGACCTTCCGCTACGATGGAGAAGAGACGGACCTCTTCCGCGACCGGAACGGGACCCCGGTTCCGGCCCCCGATGGCGAACCCTACTATGTACACTGTTCGTTCTCTCGCGACGCGCAAGGTCGGCTGATCCCCGATCCAGATGGGCATCCGTTCCGGTTGTGGCGATCGCCGCTGGACCCCGCCCTCAACCCCGGGCGCGAAGCCTGGAGCGGTATCAAAGACCCCGATGACATTTGGGACGAGATCGTCGACGCGGCCAAGATCCCGGGGACGACGTCCGCCCCCAAGCTTCAGCCCATCGCCGCCCGCATCGTCATGCTCCAGAGCGGAATGCGCGCTCCCATGGGCGTGAAGATCAAAGGCCCGGACCTGGAGACGATCGAACGGGTCGGCTTGCAGATCGAGCGTTATCTGAAGGAGGTTCCTTCGGTCGAGCCCGCTGCCGTCGTCGCGGACCGTATCGTCGGCAAGCCCTATCTCGAGATCGACATCGACCGAAAGGCCATCGCCCGATACGGCATCAAGCTGCAGATGGTGCAGGACGTCATCGAGGTGGCCATCGGCGGCAAGCGTATTATGACGACGGTAGAAGGGCGCGAACGGTTCCCCGTTCGCGTGCGGTACATGCGCGAGCTTCGAGATTCGATCGAGTCTCTCGACAGGATCCTCGTCCCGGCGCCGGACGGCTCTCAGATTCCGATCGCCCAGTTGGCGGAGATCAACTACGTCCGCGGCCCGCAGGTCATCAAGAGCGAGGACACGTTCCTCGTCGGCTATGTCCTGTTCGACATGCGCAAGGGCCGCGCCGAGGTGGACGTGGTCGAAGAGGCGGATGCCTACCTCAAGGCGAAGATCGCGTCGGGCGAGTTCGACCTGGAAGGCACGAGCTACGTCTTCGCCGGCACCTACGAAAACCAGGTTCGCTCCGAGAAGAGGTTGATGGTCGTCCTGCCCCTGGCGCTGTTCATCATCTTCCTGATTCTCTACCTCCAGTTCAAGTCCGTCATGACCACCGGCCTCGTTTTCACGGGGATTATCGTCGCCTGGTCGGGCGGGTTCATCATGATCTGGTTCTACGCCCAACCTTGGTTCCTGGACATGACCGTGTTCGGATCGTCCCTGCGCGAGCTGTTCCAGGTGCATTCGATCAACCTGAGCGTCGCCATCTGGGTCGGCTTCCTCGCGCTGTTCGGAATCGCCAGCGATGACGGCGTGGTGATTGCCACCTATCTCAAGGACTCGTTCGCCAAGAGCAAGCCTGCGGACATCAAGGCCATTCGGTTGGCGACGCTCCAGGCGGGCAAACGTCGGATCAGACCCTGCCTGATGACCACGGCCACGACGATCCTCGCGCTGCTGCCCGTTCTGACGTCACAGGGACGCGGCTCGGACATCATGGTCCCGATGGCCATTCCGTCGTTCGGCGGGATGCTCATCGAGGTGATCACGATGCTGGTCGTGCCGGTGCTGTATTGCGCGATCCGGGAGTTCCAGCATCGGGGCCGGCTCGCTACGTAGCGCGAGCTCGATTGGCCGGGGAATCGAGCAGGGCCAGCAGAGTCAGTCTCACTCAACAGTCGCCACCCTGGCTTGCCGTTTGGCACAGCCCCCGTTCTCGCTGTTCTTGCACGGCCCGTGGCAGCCCGAAGCCAATCTGTGGCACCGGCGTCTCGCCGGTGGGGCCCCATGTGGGTAAGATGGCACGAGATCGGCGGTCGCGCGGGATTCTGTGAAGAACGTGTGGGAGCTACTCCGTGTGGGAGTCATTCAACAGATATGCAACGCGCGCCGATCAGTGGCGTTCGCAAGTTCTATACATGATGTTTGAACGGGTAACGAATCATCCGCTACGCCCACGGATCACAATCCGTGGGCTTGCTCTGGACGCGGGATGTTCAATCAGCTATTCGAGCGTCAATAGTTCAACAAGACCGGGGCGTGTGGCGGAATGGCAGACGCTGGGGATTTAAAATCCCCTGTCCGAAAGGACGTGTGGGTTCGAGTCCCACCTCGCCCAGTGTGAGCTGTGACATCGGTGAATGGTGACGCGTGTAAACCGTGACCTGTGCGAACAGCGCAGCGCCGCGAATCACCAACAAGCGACCACAACACCCTCGTTTAGCCGCGCCCCAGCGGGAAGCGCTACACCGGACGCGCCCCGTCGAGTAGCGCTTC
>CAYYPB010000186.1:0-5813 GCA_964473405.1 uncultured Planctomycetaceae bacterium | reverse complement strand
GGGCTGAAGCCCGCGGCTCGTCCCTTGGATGGCGACCTAGCGCTGTCATACTAGGCAGCGGCACCCGTTGCGTTCCAAGACGCCGCAAGGAAAGCCTGTCAGCAGTCTGCCGCGCCGCGAGTTGGCTCCTATGATGCCTTCCAGAACCCCGAGAAGCCTCCGTGCCATCGAGTACGACGCCCGGCGGGCGGCGGCATGAGACGAGCCGCCGACGGCCTGTCCTCGTTGCGGAAGCGAGGACGAGGCGCGACCGTCTTCAATAGGCAGTCTCCGTCATCAGAACAGGAGTTTTCCCATGGCAGCCGCACAAACAGACCTACCGTATGCCTACGACGCCTTGGAACCCTACATCGATGCCCGCACGATGGAGATTCACCACGGCAAGCACCACGCGGGATATGTCGCCAAGCTCAATGCGGCACTCGACGGCCATCCAGACCTCTCGCAGAAAAGCGCCGAAACGCTGCTGGCCGGCTTTGCGGATCTGCCGGACGCCTTGCGGCAGCCTGTCGTCAACAACGGCGGTGGCCACGCGAATCACACGCTATTCTGGCAGATCATGGGACCGAAGGCCGGCGGTCAGCCCAAGGGCGAATTGGCGAGGGCGATCGATACGGCGTTCGGCGGTTTCGAGGCCTTCAAGGACAAGTTCGCCCATGCCGCCGCCACCCGATTCGGTTCCGGCTGGGCCTGGCTTGCGATCGACTCGCACGGCAAGCTCCAGATTAGCAGCACGGCCAATCAGGATTCACCGCTAATGACCGGGCAAACCCCGATCCTCGGTTTGGACGTATGGGAGCACGCCTACTATCTGAACTACCAGAATCGACGACCTGACTACATCGCAGCGTGGTGGAACGTCGTCAACTGGGATGCCGTGGCCCAGTTCTTCGCCCAGGCAGGATAGGCCGGCGCAGAAGTCGATCGGCACGCAACGACTCGACTCCCTCAGCCCCCGGCTTTGCCGGGGGACGACCGTGGCGACGATTCGCCTCCTCGCAGAGCCGCAGGCCGAGAGCGGGCACGGTGCCTGAACGTCGGCGGTGCGCTACTCCGGCATCCAGTCGCGAAGGTCCGCGACCTGTCGCCGTGCGCCTTCCGACGTCGGCACGCCCCATCGCTGGAAGAAGGGGCCGAGGTTTCGATCGGTTGCCCTTGACATCCGCACGAGCCACTGGTCACGTTTCTCGTCATCTGTCTTCGGACGGTCCTCGCCGGGCAGATCGCGATATTCTTCGAACACCCGCTCGAATGGCTCCCACCCGAAGGCGTCTTGAAGCTGCACATACATCCACAGGGCGAGAAACGGGTCGCGTTTCCAGGCATCGAACGGCGCGCCGGCCTCGATGTGCTTCTTGGCCTTGTCCGCCTCAGCTTTCAGCTTTGGGTATTGAGCAGGCCGCATGCCCGTGAGCCGCTCCTCCACATACAGCGTGAAGAGGTTGCACGTCACCTCGCCCGTCCCCGCGAATGTCCAGTCCGACTGCTGATGATTGTGGCCGAGTTCGTGCCACAGCCCCCAACTGCCGGGCAAATCATCGACGCGCGTCAGTTTCTCGGCAACGTCCATGTGCGTCATGATCGGATACCCCGCATGCATGTAGCCCGCGCTGATCTGCACGTCCGGCACGATCCGCTGCGGCCGAGTCGACAGAGGTTGCATCCCGAGATCGGCATAGCAGTCCATCACACCATCCCAAAAGGCCATCAACGCATCGGGGTCCTCCAACTGCCGAATGCTGACCGACGGAACGGTCAGAATGATCTTCGAGGAGCCGAGTTCGGCCCACGGTGCCGGATAGGCGCGAAACTTCTTCCGCCACTTGTCCATGCTCGTCTTGCCATACACAAACCTAGGCGACCGGACGGCGTTGCCGATCGTGACTTTCGCGAGACCCTCTCGGCCCGATGGCACCTCGATGTAGATCAGCCCGCCGTGCGCGTTGGCGACGCTTGTTCGCGGCCGCGTCAACGCAAACCGACGTGAAATCTCCGGGTGTCGTTTCCACGACTGCTTCCCCCACAGTCGATCCGTGTGACATCCAATTCGAGCGTAGAGTCCGTCGCTTTCCTCGCCGTCCGACAGCGTCACAACCACGATTTCGCCCGGCGCGGCGTACAGGCCGGTGGAGGCCCAGCCCGGGACGCTCAAATCGACGGTGATCTTCCGCTTCGTCCGCGTCGCGCCGCGCGGCACTGCACCGGGAAACACACCCGCATCCGGCGCGGCCTTGATCTTGCTCGCCTTCAGCTTGGCCTCGTCGAGATGGCGCAGCACCAACGCCAGCCGCACGACCGCGTTCTCGACGCGCACCGGCATTTTCTCCGTCGGTGCAGCCTTTGCGTTGACTTTGCTCGTGAGATGCTTCAACTGCGGACGCAGCAGCCGATCGCGCGGCGGCAGGGATCGAGCGGCACTGGCGAGAATCTCGCTGATCTGCGTCAGCGCCTCGACCGGCAGGCGCTTCTCCCCTTTGTGGTGCGCGTCGAGCCGAGTGAGGGCCTCACCCGCATGGCAGGCCATCAGCGATTCCGCATCGATGGGCATCCGCACCGGCTCGATGCGGTCGAGATATCCGTCCGTCCAGCCCAGCCCCACACTCGCGAGCAAGCGATTGCCCGGATGCTCGATCGCCAGATCGCGTCCAGGGTTGAGCTGCATCCATCCCCAGCCGAGCTGCGCGGCAAGCAAGCCACCGCCCCGGCGCAGGAACCGACGAAGGTGCTTGAGGCCTTCGGCCGCGCCGAGCTTCCCGCTCCCGAGACAGACGACATCAGCGTCCGCCAGGTTCTTCTCCCAGTTGGTGCCGCGAACCTCCTCGACCTTCAGACCTCGACCTCTCAGGAACGCCGCCAGCGCCTTCGCACGCCAGACAACGACGCGAGGCCGTTCGTCCTTTCCCGCCACCCAGCGAACCGCGTTCAGCACGAGTCGCCCGGTCTGTCCTGTCGCCAGCGTGTCCTTTCCGAAGTACCCGCCATGTCCAAAAGCAACCGCACGCCCACGACCCACCCATGCGCCGGCCACGACCGCATGACGCACGCCCCCGCCGGTGGTCCCGATCACAACCGGAAACGCCTCGTCGCCCAAAACCATCAAGGGCCCCGGAACGCCGGGCTTGCCGATGGCATGAACATCCCGAAGAAGTTCTGCCATCGCGGCCTCACGCTTCGGCTCGGCCCCAAGGCACACAGATGCAAGCGCGATCACCAATCCCCAAGAAGAGGTCAGACACAGGCGACGCCTCATTCCATACCACATGTTGATAAGACCCTCACGCATTTCCAGTTCAGGACGCTGGACGCGGTCGTGATCGCAAGCGCGACAGACCCCTCGCCGGCCAGCCTCGACAGAGCCCCCTGAGAGTCTATCCCGGTAGAGCCGGATTGCGAAAACTACTCCCCTCAGATTCGGAGATGTTCTGTCCGCCGGACCCCAGGCTAGGCGAAAAAAGGGGGAGGGCTTCGCGGGCGTGCAGGAGGAGATCCCTGGAGATCGCCCCAACAGGCATCGCAAGCGAAGTCAGAGCCGATCGCCCCCGCTGTGCCGACACTCTGTCCGAGTGCGAGTTCTGGCAGATTCGATACACTGTCGGTCCTGCCTCACAGGTGATGACGCCCATGCGACGCAAGGGATGAGGATGGCACGCGCAAGCCGGAGGCAGCCAGGCTCTTTCATTCACCACCACACGTCGCCGGTTCATCCCGACGCACGAGGAGAAAGCAGATGCATGTTCTCGCCCCCCTCTGGTTGCCGATTCTGGTCTCTGCCGTCGTCGTGTTCGTTGCGGCCGGCCTGGTTTGGATGGCTCTCCCCCATCACAAGAAGGACATCAAGACCCTGCCCGACGAGAAGGCCGTGACGGACCTTCTCAAGAAGCTCGATCCGCCGCCAGGCATGTACATGTTTCCAGGCTGCGGGGATGACTGCAAGGACATGAAGTCCCCCGAGTACCAGGCGCGATTCAAGGCCGGCCCGTGGGGCAGCGTCAACATCATGGCAAGCCAGCCGAGCTTCGCCCGCAATCTCGTGCTGACGTTCATCTGCTATGCCGTCATCAGCCTGTTCGTCGGCTACATCACGCTGCTGGCCCGCGAACCCGGCGAGGCGTTCATGTCCGTGTTCCGCGTGGCCGGGGCCGTGGGTGTCCTGGCCTATTGCGCAGGCTCTATCCCCAACGCCATCTTCTTCGGCAAGCCCGGGAGGTTCGTCCTCACTGATCTGGCCGACGGCATCGCCTATGGATTGCTCACCGGCGCGACGTTTGCGTGGCTCTGGCCGGCAGCGTGAAGCGGCTTGGCGTTGAATGGGGTACTTGTAAGAGGCGGCGTTTCTCGAACAGGCCCATGGATTGCGATCCATCGGATTGGGCTTCGTGTCGAACGCACCGAGGTGGACCCCGTGATCAATCTGAAGGCCCCGTCGCGCGATACTTGATGACCTGGACGCGCTCCAGCGTGACGAGCCCGTCTTCGACCATCTCGTCGATGTGCGGCAGCAGTGCGTCGATCTTCTCTTTGCTGTCGACGATCTCGATCACCATGGGCAGATCCTCAGATAGACGCAGGATCTTGGCCGTGTGCAACCGACTGCGGGCACCGAAACCCATGGGCCCGCGTAGGACGGTCGCGCCCGCCATGTGCAGCGCGCGCGCCTTCATGACGATCGCCTCGTAGAGCGGCCGGCCTTGCCACTTGTCGGTCTCGCCGAGGAACACGCGGAGCAGGTAGCCGTTCTGTGGTATCTTCATCGCGTCACACTCCGAACCACTTCTCACCCAACCGATAGCCAATCCAAACCGAGGCCAGCCCGCACAGGTTGCTCAACACGACATTGAGAACGGCCAGCCGCACTTGCCCCTCGTTCGCCAGAGAGAACGTGTCCAGCCCGAAGGTCGAGAACGTCGTGAACGCCCCGAGGACGCCCACCAGGAGAGCGAGGCGATACTCCTCGCGAACGAGGTGCGGCCCTGCGAACCGTGCCGCCAGGAGGCCGATGACGAGACACCCCATGACGTTGACCACGAGGATCCCGAGCGGAAACGAGCCGGTGCCGAGCTTCTGCGCCCAACCCGACACCGCGTAGCGCAGCAGCGCGCCGACGCCTCCCCCCGCCGCGATCATGACCAGCTTGAGCATGTGTCCAATCTCCAGGCGCGTTCAATGTGCGGGGCCGCGGCGTCCGGCCGACGCCAGCCTTATGAACTGGATGGAATCTTACAGGAGAAGGGGCATGAAGGGGGGGGGATTTGTGCTGTACGTGCGACTTGGGGGCCCATGACAGTTCGGGCGTTTTTTCTTCGGGGGGATTTACGGGCAACCGGGGAATGCCTTAGCACGACAGCGCAAAGTTGCCCTTTCGGGTGCCCCATCCCCTCTGGGGGTGGGGACGGACGGTCCGTGAAGATCGTTTCTTTCTTCGCGCGGGCCATGTCTGCCGCGACCGCGTCTGGGGACCACATCAAGCTCAGCCAAACGCGAGTCCAATCGGCCCTGGGCAGGCTGTCCGTCCCCCATCCCTGGAAGGGGCGGGGCACCCGACCAGCGCGACTTTGCGATGGAGTGTTAGCCTCGGAGGGGCGCATGCGCGTAGCCCACGGCGTGAGCCGTGGGATCATGGCGTGTGCGAATCGAGTAGCTCCGGAGGGGCGGAAGAGAGGCTCCAGTCGCCGCTGTCGCCCCTCCTGGGATAGCTCGCCAGCAAGTCCCTGGCAGTGCCCGGCGAGGGCGATGTCATGCGCCCCTTGGCTGTTCCGCACGCCCAGTATGGCATCGCTACCTTCTGCCGACGAGCCGCGGGCTTCGACCCGCGC
>CAYYPB010000185.1:0-5822 GCA_964473405.1 uncultured Planctomycetaceae bacterium | reverse complement strand
CCCGGTTCAGTGATTCGCGGTGATCGTCCCATGCCCGGAGCCTACCAACCCCGTTAGCGGTGTCAAGAAAATCTTCCTGACACGTTTTCCGGCCCCTGACACGTTTTCCGGCCCCGCAGAATCGCGTTCACGAACGACAAGCTGGCGGAGACGGTGCGTTATTGTTGAAGTCTTTTTCGCCTGCCCCCGACACGGGCCCTGTCGGCGCGTGGAGGCCGATTCGATGGATGGCTGGCATCGCCCGGCACTACGCCCGTGCCGCGGAGCAGATGGGCCCGCCTGAACGTCGACCTCCACGGCGGCGAGCCCCAACGCCGTCGCAGCACGGGTGCCCTGTGAGGCAACCCACATCGACGAACCGCGCTTTGTTCGGCGTGCCATCGTGCGGTAAACTCGGCGGCGCGGGTCGCTATCGTGCGACCGCGTTGAGACAGCAGGGGCGACCGTCTTCATAGGCGAGTCCGAGGAAAGCCCGAACCATGAGATTCGCACTGATCGGCCCACCCCAATCCGGCAAGTCCACGCTCTTTTCCGCGATCACCGGCAAACCGCTGGACCCGAGCCAACTGATGGCGGACCAACTGACGACCGTGAACGTCCCCGACGATCGCGTCGACCAGTTGGTGGAGCTCTACCAACCCAAGAAGCAGGCCTACGCCCACCTCGAATTCGTGGACATCCCCGGCGCGTCGTTGAGCGATGCCCACGGCCAAGCCGAGTTTCGCAAGCGGATGGAATCGGCCCGCCGCTGCGACGGGATCGTGATGGTGGTTCGCGCGTTCGAGTCAGACTCGGTCCTGCCATATCGCGATCGCGTGGATGCCAAAGCCGACCTTGCGGAGTTGCACACCGAGTTGATCTTCGCCGACCTGGCCCAGGTCATGGCCCGTGTCGAGAAGCTGGAGAAGGCCGTCGCGAAGCCTTCCAAGACGCGGGACCAGGAAGTGCGTGAACTGGCCATGATGCAGCGCGTTCAATCAACGCTGGAGGACGAGGCCCCGGTCGCCAGCGCGATTCACAATGAAGACGAACGAAAAATCGCCGCGAGCTTCGGCTTTCTAACCCTCAAGCCGATCGTCGTCGTCATCAACGTGGGCGAGTCGGCCGTCGCCGAGCCCGCACCGTTCGAGCACGAACATGCCGAGGCAACGATCGCACTGTCGGCCGAGATCGAAGCGGAGATCGCCCAACTCGACGCCGAAGACGGAGCGGCCTTCCTCAGTGATCTCGGCCTGACGGTCGCCGCCAAATCGCGTGTGATCCGAACGTGCTACAACGCCGTCCATCTGATCAGCTTCCTGACGGTCGGCCCCGACGAAGTTCGGGCATGGACGATCGCGAAAGACACCCAGGCCGTCGAGGCGGCGGGCAAGATCCACTCGGACATCCAGCGCGGCTTCATCAGAGCCGAGACCGTCGCCTACGAAGACCTGAAGGCAAACACCGACATGAAGGGTGCCAAGAGCGCCGGCAAGGTCCGCCTCGAAGCAAAGCACTACATCGTCCAAGACGGGGACATCATCAACTTCCGCTTCAACGTCTGATCGAGGAGGCCGTCGCTGGGCGCAGTCCATCGAAATCGACGAAGCGAGCATCGCCAGCCTGACAGAATCCGATATTTCGAGGCTCAGGTAGCCCGCAACCCACTTTGTAGCAGGATGTTACACCCCCCGCCTGTCAACCAGCGAGAACACGGGCCCGGCCGACCCTGCGTTGCCTGCGCGCCGACTCCCAACTAGAATGCCGCGTTCGACGCCCTTGCCGCCACCCGATCGGTCGCGCCGCCGGGCACCCTGTTCATTCGAGGAATCTTTTTGTGATCTCTGACGGAACCCAGAAGTCCCCGCGCCGCCCGGCCAACCTCAAGCGCGTCCTGCTGATCGGACTCGACGGTGCCACGTTCGACGTCTTCAGGCCGCTCATGGACGAGGGCGTCATGCCTGAATTCAAGGAGCTTGTCGACAACGGCACATCGGGCCCACTCGAATCGACTCGGCCGCCCATCACGCCCGCCGCGTGGACCACGTTCATGACCGGTAAGGGCCCCGGCAAGCACGGCATCATCGACTTCCTTCGCTACGACCCGCAGAAACACCAGCTCTCTTTCAACGACAACAAGAAGATCAGCAAGAAAGCCAAGACCCTCTGGCAGATCCTCAGCGACAAGAACTACAAGGTCGGCTCCATTCATGTTCCCATGACCTTCCCTCCGGAAAAGGTCAACGGTTTCATGATCAGCGGCTTCGACACACCCCAGGGCGAGAACTTCACCTACCCCGCCGAGCTACAGGACGAGCTGCTCGCCAAGTATCCCGGCTATAGCCACGAGAAGAAGTGGAAGCGCAAGGCCACGGGCGGAGACGAGCTGTTCGCCAAGAACCTCGACTATATCTGCCGCAGCTTCGAGCGCGGCTATGAACTGGCGAAGTTCTGCGGCGACAAGTACGGATGGGACGTGATGATGGTCCTGTTCAAGTTCGTCGACAACCTCCAGCACAAGGCATGGCGGTACATCGACGAACGCACCAAGCACAAGTACCCCGTACGAGCCAAGCTCACCGAGCAATGCTGGGCCAAGCTGGACGTCGTCATCGGCAAGCTCAAAGTGCTCGCCAAGCAGCATGAGGCCGACATCATCGTCATGTCCGACCACGGCCACGGCAGCCTCGACGGAAAAGCGCAGCCCAATCTCCTGCTTTCACAATGGGGCTATCTGTCGCTGCGCAGCCCTCTGGCCAAGGCCAAGACACGCGCTTCGACGCTGATGAGACGGTTCACGAGACGCAGCTTCGCCGAGCAAGCCGGCCAATCCAGCCCGCTCGACCACGACCTCGCCATCGACTGGTCACAAACCAAGGCGTGTGTCCTGCATGCCGGCGTCTACGGCTTCCTCTACCTCAATGTCAAAGGCCGTCAACCCCAGGGGATCGTCGATCCGGCCGACTTCAGCGCCTTGCGCGCCGATATCCGGGCCAAACTCCTCGCCGCCACCTGCAGGGACCGCGACGGCAAGGAAATCCGCATCTTCGATGACGTGTTCATCACCGAGGATCTGTACGAGTTCGATAGAGCGTATCACGATTGGATGCCGGACCTGCTCCTGGCACCGACCGATGGCTTGGCCGTCGTCAAGAAGATCCGCGGTCGCTCGCCCGTCCGTTGGGTGCCGTTCAACCGGCTGGAAGGCACGCACCGACTCGATGGCATTTTCACTGCGTTCGGCCCCGGCATCAGAGAGGGGAAATCTTCGCGAGCCCACATCGCGGACATCGCCCCGACGATCCTCGCCGGCCTCGGAGAGCCTGTCCCCAAGGACATGGACGGCCAAGTGCTCCGCGACGTGTTCAAATCTCAGGTCACGGTCGAATACGAGCCACCGCAAGAGCGCAAGGTGGACGAGGCGGCCCCGATCCTCACCAAAGAGCAGATGGAAGAAGTCGCGCAGAGACTCGGCGACCTCGGTTACCTCGAATAGCACAAAGCCGCCGATGGTATCGGCGGTCCGAGCGAGAGAATAGGGTGGATCGTCGATTCGCCAAACGGCAAGCCATCGGGCACGCCGCGTGGCGCAATCCGATCATCCGGCGGGTTGCGTCGTTTTTCGGTTCATCAGCGCCTTCACACCCAATAGCTGTTCCCAGAGTGCCACCGTTTCGGCCGCGTCCAGCCGCCGGCTCACGTCCTTCGGCAGAATACGCCAATTATACAAGCGTCGCCCATTGAGAAACAACGTCGGCGTCCCCTCGACACCGAGGCTCTCCGCCAGCGCGATGTCTTCCGCGACGCGCTGCCGAGCCGCGCCATCCGCTAGTGCGGTCGAAAACGCCTTGGCGTCGATGCCGGCCTCCGCGGCCAATTCTCGATAGGGGGCTTCGTCGAACCGTTGGCGATTGCGATAGAGCAAGCGTCCCAACGTGAAGCGCTGACGCTCACTCGCGATGCCGCGAGCCGCCTCGGCCGCGGTCGCCGCGTCGCAGGCGAAGTAGTGCAGACCCGCTCCAACGTGCGGATTGCATCGAGCGCTCACGGGAAAATGCCGAAACACGATTCGCAGCGTCTCGGGAAACTGTGACACGAGCCTAGCCGACTCGGCATGTAACTCCCAACACTTGTGGCATTCGTAGTCACTGAACACGACCAGCGTAAACGGTGCGTCGGCGAACCCCACGGCTGCGTCGTCTGCCCGCAACGGGATTTCCAGAACCGGCTCAGTGGAATGCCGCCACGCGATGTAATCGACGTTGTTCGTCACTTCCAGATACTTGCCCTGGAGCGTGTTCAAGCTGACCGCCGACGCATAGGCCAAGCCGTAGAGAAACACCACGAGAATCATCGCCGCCGAGCCGCCCAACACAACGCCGACGCGCACGACCGAAGGCTTGGCGGCCTCCACTGCCACGGCGGCAGGCAGCGCCCCTTCGGCTGCGCGATGCTCGACCGGCTTCGACAACCGAACGCTACGCCAGGCGAGTATCGTCAGAAGGAACATGAGGCCATTCGCCGCATGCGCACCGAGGCACCAACTGCACCAGACGGGCAGTTGCGAAGCCATGACATAGATAAACCACAAGGAGGCGCAGAACCCCGTCGTGGTCAACACGAGAGGCAGCACATGCCACCGGCGACCCGCGTAGTTCGGAATGCCGACAAAGATGAACCACAACGCCAGGGCGGCGCAGTACATGAAACCGAGTTGTGCCACCGGCACGCCGCCTATCTTCGACCACCGACTGGCGAGTACATATCCGCAGTCGACCTGCTCGCCCGGCGCACAGAGGCTCGTCCCCAGCCGTCCAAGCGGCGACGAGGACGCTACGCTCATTTGGACGAGCACCGCATTGATGCCCAGCCCTGCCAGCGCGGCCAGAACAAGAGCAACGCGAATCCAACGCCCGGCTCGAACGCAACAATGGGAAGACTCATCGCAAGACATGGTGGCAGGTTCCAAGAGGCCCTGAGCAGGTCATGTTCGCATGCACGAGCCGACGGCCATCCCAATGCCGCGCTGGACGCGGAGGTCAAACTTCACGGATCGGCAACTTGCTTGTGCGAACCCGAGTAATGCGGCGATACGCGCGGCGAAAGCGAACTTGGCCGAGAACGAGGCAACCAACGACCAACAAGGGGCAAAAGCCGAAGCGCACGAATGAGATCACCCCGCCGCCGGTTCCAGGTGCAGCATCGAACGCATCCACACCGGGCAGAGCCGACGGCAGCCCGGTCCACGGCACCACCAGGGCAAGGGCTGCCAGCGACCAAACGCACGCCTTCGCCAGGTCCGCCGCGCCGCCTAACTTCGCCGACAAACTGACCATCAGCGACACGACGAACACGCTCGCCACGATCAGAATGGATGCCCGGCCGATGAAACCGACTACGGCGATTGATGCAATCAGCCTGCCACCCCAGCCGCCGGACTCCGATGAGACGGTCGCGGTGTAGTACGCGTCCGAGTCCACCCCGAACTGAACGGCCGACCATGCCACCAGATGCAGCACGACGGCCGCTACGGCCAACCAGAAGAAGGCGTTCTTGGCCACGCGCAGCACATCCAACGCGGCCTGATGCTCGCGTGCAATCTCTCGAGTTGTCGCTTCGAAATGATCCATCAACTAGAGCCTACAGGATTCGAGCCTCGACGTTCCTTGCCATTGCACCTAGTGCATGACCACAGTTGCTTCTGGGGATTCATCGCTCGATGGCTGCCTGTGGCACAGGCGTCCCGCCTGTGGTCCCCCACCGGCGGGACGCCGGTGCCACAGAGACGGGGGCACAGAGACGCTTTGAAACTTCGCGACCCGCACACTCGTGCGTGCCGACGC
>CAYYPB010000184.1:0-5831 GCA_964473405.1 uncultured Planctomycetaceae bacterium | reverse complement strand
GTCAGCGGATTGCGCCCGTGCAGTGCCCAAAGCCGCAGCGGCATGGCCTTGGTCTTCGGCAGGAGGAACGCCGCCGTGTTGAGCACGACGATGCGGCGGATACGCTCGGGTCGGCGAGCGGCGACGGCCATGCCGATCATGCCGCCCCAGTCGTGCAGCACGAGCGTCACGCCGCTCGTCACACCCAAGTGGTCGAGCAAGGCTTCGACGTCGTCGGCCCGACGCTCGAGGCGATAGTCGTAGTCGGCGTCGCCCGGCTTGTCCGACAAGCCGCAGCCGATGTGGTCCGGCGCGATACAGCGAAAGTCGCCGCGCAGCGATTGGATCAACTCGCGGAAATAGAAGGACCACGTCGGATTCCCGTGGACCATCACGATCGGCTCACCGCTGCCCTCGTCGAGGTAGTGATAGCGCAGCCCCTGCCGGTCGAGAAACCTACTCTCGAAGGGATAGAGCGGTCGCCAGTCTGTCTGCTCGCGTGCCGTCACGGTTTCATGCCTCACCGAGCTGCGACCAGCGATCGAAGAAGTCCGGGAACGTCTTGCTCACGCAATCAGCGTCGCGAATCACCATGCCGTCCAGTCGCAGGCCCGCGACAGCGAAACTCATGGCCATGCGATGGTCGTCATAGGTGTTGACGGCCGAGGCCGTCGGCGCTGCGCCCGGGAGAATCGACAGGCCGTCTTCGTGGACTTCCGTCGGTACGCCCATGCGGTCCAACTCTGTCGAGAGGGCGTACAGACGGTCGGTCTCTTTCAATCGCAGGTTGGACACGTTGCGAATGCGCGTCGGTCCTCGGGCGAAGGCGGCCAACACAGCCAGCGTCTGAGCGACGTCAGGCGCGTCGTTGAGATCGACGTCAATGCCCACCAGCCCGCCATCGGCGGGGCCGCGCACCGTCGTCTCGGTCTCGCCGCGATCAACGGTGCAGCCCATCTGTTCGAGGACGCCCACGAAGGCCATGTCGCCCTGGCAGCTTTCCGAACCCAGACCTTGGACCGTGATCCGCCCGCCCGTTATCGCCGCGGCCGCGAAGAAGTACGACGCGGCCGATGCATCGGGCTCGATGGCGTAGTTCGTCGCGGTGTATCTCTGCGGGGCCGGCACGACGAAACGCCGCATTTCGTTTTCGACAACGGCCGCGCCGAAGGCCTGCATGACGCCCAGTGTCATCGCGACATATGGCTTGCTGGGCAGCTCGCCGTTGATCTCGATCATCACGTCGCTTATGGCCAACGGTGTGGCGATCAGCAATGCGGAGATGAACTGGCTCGATGGTGGTTGCTTGAAGCCGACGTGACCGCCACGGAGCCCTCCCTGCGGACGGATCGTAATCGGGCAGTGGCCCTCGTGTCCGGCGTAGCCGATGCCGGCGCCCAAATCACGCAGGGCGTCGACCAGTGGCGCGATGGGTCTCTCTTGCATGCGTGCGACGCCGTCCAGTTTGTACGCACCGTGTCCCGTGCAGCAGGCGGCCGTGAGAAACCGCATGACCGTCCCGGCGTTGCCGCAGAAGATGTCGGCCTCGCCGCTGGGCCAGTGGCCTCCGCAGCCCGTGATCGTCGCCCGCCGCGAGGTCTTGTCGAGTTGAACGCTGACGCCGAGCGAACCCAAGGCATCGAGCATGTATCGTGTGTCGTCGGCTAGGAGTAGCCCGTCGAGACGCGAGACCCCGTCGGCCAACGCGGCGACGATCAAGGCCCGATTTGTCAGGCTCTTGCTGCCGGGCAGGCAAACGCTCTGATCGACCGGACGTGCGATCGGACTGAGGGCGACGTCATGGCTCATGGGCGTACATGCTACCGGACGTCGACCTAGCTCGCACGCTATAGGGCTTCGTGTGTGCGACGACGCTTGAATGCGGGTCGTGGGTGGGTACGATTAAGATGGAAGGCGCCGCCGGGTCGTATCCGGCGGAAGAGCCGCAGGCTTCTCCCTTGCGCGGCCGTTCGGTGGAGAGTGGCTTGCCCTCAGAAGGAGAGGCCGCGCGGGCTGAAGCCCGCGGCTCCTCGGGTCATGCGGCCGCCCGCGGCTCGTCGGGGTACGCCGACGTCCACGGTTTGAGCGGCGATTTGACCGACCCTGCAAAGCATGTGCGATAGCCCAGTAACATCCGATCATCCGCGCAAGCGGAAGTCCAACACGGCGTTGTGGCTGCGCGTGATGGGAACGACTGCGCTGATCCTGTTCGTTCTCGCCGGGTTGGCCCGGTTGCTGGGGCCGACGGGCGGGGTCGATGACCGATCCTCGGTTGTGTATCTGAAGATTGCGGAGTTCGCCACCTACATCGCCGCCGGCCTCGCCTGCGGTGGGCTGCTCGTGGGGTTGTCGGCGCTGCTGCGACATCTGAAGGAACTTCAGACGGCGTTCGGCCGCCTGGAGCGGTTCCAATACGAGATGCAACAAGCGGCGGACGATGCCGACGCGGATCATCCGACGTCCAAGAGCCTGACCGCCGCGCGAGAGGACGAGCATCGCGAGGAACCCCAACCCGAGCGGTCAGCGCGACAAGACGCGGTCCTCGAAATCCTCATGGACATTCGCGACAACTCGCTGCTCTCGGTCGAGGAACGTCGCGACAAGCAGACGCGCATCGCCAACGAGGACTTCCATGAAGCCGGCATACAGATCCGCCCGCTCATCGAGAAGGGCGAGTTCGCTCAGGCTCGTGAGATCACCGAGACGATCCTGCGAAAGTACCCTCACGATGATCGAACCTCCGAACTGACCGGTCAGCTCGAACGGGCGAGAGAGCAGCAGGAGTCGGACGATGTCGTCTCCTGCGAGAAACAGGTCAGCGACCTGATCAGCATCTCCGCCTGGGGCAGGGCTCGTGACCTCGCCCAGAAGTTGCAGCGTCGCCATCCGGACTCGGCCGAGGCCCGACGACTGCTGCTTCGGATCGAACGCCATCACCGTCTATTTGAGGAAGAGCAACTGCGGCGGATGAACGCCGAAGTCCAACGGCTCGTCACGCGGCGTCGCTGGGAAGAGGCTCTGGCCGCTGCCCGGTTGTTCATCGAACGGTTTCCCGGTTGCGAAGAGAGCGAAGCCGTTCGCATGCAGTTGCCGACGCTCGAAGCGAATGCGGAGATCGAGGAGCGTCAGCGGCTCGAGGCCAGGATCATGGAGTATGTCCGGCATGGTCGATACATTGAGGCGGTGAGCCTTGCCCGGGAGGTGATCGAACAGTTTCCCGACTCGCCCCAGGCCGAGGCGCTGCGAGCCCAACTCGAACGACTCGAGGAGTTGGCCGAGAACCCCGACGCTCCGCCGGCGCGCGTTCGGGACGACTGACACCTCTCCTTCGCCGGTGGGAGAATCGCGCCGGCCATGCCCCCTTCTGACGAGCAGGTTGTTGATCCCCAAACCAAGGGCAACGCTTCGCGAGCGATTCGCCGCATCGGCTATGTCTCGACCGGTCGAGCGGATGCGGGGATCTACCAGCCCTTGGCGGAGGCGTTGGCGCGACAGGGTCGATGGGAGGTGACGTGCTTCGCGGGGGGGACTCATCTCTCCCCACGGTTCGGCCGGACGATTGACGCGTTGCAGCCGCTCGATGGCGTTCGCGTTGTGCCGGTGGATCATCTCTGCGAAGGCGACGGACCTTGCGACGTGGCCGAGACGGCCGGCCGCGCGACGACCGAGTTCTCGCGAGCGTTCGCGGCGGCGAATCTCGATTTGCTCTTCGTATTGGGCGATCGGACAGAGATGCTGGCGGCGGCCTTGGCGGCCGTGATTCACCGCATCCCCATCGCGCACGTGCACGGCGGCGAGTTGACCCTGGGGGCGTATGACAACCAGTGTCGACATGCCCTGACGAAACTGTCGCATCTGCACCTCGCGTCGCTGCCGGAGTATGCACAGCGAATCGCGGCGATGGGTGAGGAGCCCTGGCGGATTCACACGGTCGGGGCATTGGCGTTGGATGCGTTGAACGGTTTTGAGCCCGAAGGTGCTGAGGCGTTGAGTCAATCGCTGGGATGTGATTTCTCGCAGCCGACGTACATCGCTGCGCTGCACGCCGAGACGCTCTCCGGCCTTTCTCCGTCGGAGCAGGCGGCTGGGCTGCTCGACGCACTGGGTCGAACAGATGCGAACTTGTTGTTCGTCGGCACAAACGCCGATGTCGGTCGCGACGCCATCAGTGACGCAGTGCAGCGTTTCGTCGCCGATCGACCCGGCACGGCGACCGCCATCTCGATGCCGCACGCTCGTTTCTGGAGCTGCCTTTCGCATGCCCAGCTAATGATCGGCAACTCCAGCGCCGGCATCATCGAGGCCGCGAGCTTCAAGCTGCCGGTTGTGAACATCGGCGATCGCCAGGCCGGTCGCGTCCGCCCGGCGAACGTCATCGACACGAGCTGGAAACCCGGGGACATCACCGCAGCGATCGACCGATCCACCTCGCCAGCGTTCCGCGACGCCATCGCGAACCTAGCGAACCCTTACAGCAGTGGCCAAGCGGCACAACGAATCATCGCAGCCCTGCAAACCCTGCCAGGCCATCGAAAGCTGCTGCTCAAACACTGAGCCACACGCGCCGGCGCAACCCAAAAGTAGTGCGACCCGAACATAGGGTGGGCTCCGCCCACCGTTCTGTGCATGCCTCGCAATCGATGGCAGGCAGAGCCCGCCGCACACACTCAGATCAGCATCGGGAACGTCGGGAGAACTTGGCGAATCCGAACGTTCGGGCCCTCGCTCTTCGCCGCCTCGTTAGTAGTCGGATGGGCCAGTCCCCTCTCGCGTCCAACGCAAGCAGGACGCCCAGGATCGCTATCGCAGCGGGTATTCCAAGCATTCGCCGTCTCGTTTCAGCGTCCGATTCCGTCGCTGCCATCAGCAGAGCGGCAAGAGTAGCGATGCCAATGTAGACGAGGCATCGGTGAAACACGCGGCGTCGCTTCTGTCGTGTCGTGGCGTCCTGGGGAACGAAGACCGATGTGAGAGCCTGCGCATTGAGTTGCCAAGCCTGCATATCTCTTGGGGCAAAAGCCATCGTTCCTGGAGAATCGCCTCCAAAGTCAAGGCGGCCGAACGGCCAGACTCGCCTCAGATCCCGCCACGCGTGATGTCGCTGCTCTCCGCGTCTGTCAGTCGCTTCAATGCCTCGATCGTCCGTTCGGACTGAAACGATCTGCCGGGCAGTGAAGATGTCCTTCAGGTGGTGCCGGTATAGGATGAGCAGGGCCATCGGTGCGCCGAGGAACATCGCGCCACAGAACCCAACCATACCGCCCATCGTGAGCTTAGCCCAGAAAGGCATGCCGAGGAGAACTTCGCCCTGCCACGGCGAAGTACTCATCTGGCCCGGTGTCAACGCTGCGAGAGCAATGCAGCAGAGAACCATCATGCACAAGAATCCCACAGTGTGCCAGGAGCTTCGACCCTGCCAGTGCAGAACCGCCCTCTTGTCTTCGAGGCTTCTTCGATAGGCCCGAATGCGCAGTCGTCGTGCGAGCCGCATCGCCGCATCGCTGGCAAGCGCGATGCGACTCGGCAGCAGGGGGTCGGCCAATCGGGCCGCCGCCGTCGGCTTGAGCGTGGTCACCATGCCGCCGTTCGTGAGCTCCGTCCACGGCAACAGAACGGTCGTGCCATCCTGGCGCGGGACGATCAGACCTGACAGCGAAACTTGGCAGGGTGTTTTCTTCATCTAGATCAATTGTGGACGCGCGATCGCCGCTTGGCCATTACAACCGGGCGGGTTTCTTGGAGAGCAGTTGAGCTGGTAGATGGCAGGCCTTGCACGATCGTGAATCGTCGCGACACCAAACGGCTAGCCGGCGGGACGCTTGCGTGGGTGGCCGCCCACATGAGATGCATGG
>CAYYPB010000183.1:0-5905 GCA_964473405.1 uncultured Planctomycetaceae bacterium | reverse complement strand
ATCATGTGGCTACTGCGAGTGGCGCCTTGCAGGAGGCGGCGTCCCGAACCCACTGTCTCCACCGCTCGTGGTGTGCCCGCCGCGCCGAGCCGGATCGAGAAGTACCGATAATATCGGCCCAACGGGCCGTGAAGGCCACTGAGGTGGTGAGTCGAAAGGTCAGGATGAGTAAGCCCCCCGCCGCTGATGCCAACGCGAAGAAGAACCCGAGCCCTGCGGCCCCGGCCCCGGCGACTACCGTGAAACGGGGCCGGCCGACCAAGCCCCCGCCACCGCCGAAGCTCTGGCGCATCGAGGGAAGCTCGCCCGAGGGGCTCAAGGTCACGCTCGGACGATACGTCACGCGCGAAGAAGCCGAGCCGGAGTTCGAGCGTTTGTCGGAAGACGGATTCTACCTGAAGCTGAAGATCCTCGAATCACCCAATCCGAACCCGGAGACTGAGACCGAGGACGCCGGGTAGCGCATCGCGGAGACCTCCCGCTTCTTGTGGTTCTCCCCACCGCTCGACCGCTTTCGCCGGGACGCACAATCAGCAACCACCCAATGTCGCGCTAGCCCTCAACTGATGCGTCGCCCCGTCAAGCGAACGCTGGGCCCTACCACCACCGATTCGCCCATCCAGCAACATCGGAGTGATGGGAGCCCGCCATCCGTCCGATCTTGTTCACCGATGGCGAGAGAGGCTGACCGCCAACGCGAGTTTCCGACATCGCAGCCCTAATATCGAAACACACTAGTGTATTGATCGCGCGTCCTAGTCGCGCTACAATCGGTGTCGCGAGCGTTGCCAGGGAGATTAGGAAGCCCCCATTCACCATCGTGGCGTACGGCGGACTCACGCCGTCGAGGCCGAGCGGATTCGCTCGTCGTGATCGTGCGCACACTGCGTGAGGGTGGCATCCCAGGCAGAATCAAGGCCGTTAGCACTCCAGCGCAAAGTCGCGCTGGTCGCGTGCCCGCCCCTTCCAGGGGGGGGATAGCCTGCCCAGGGCCGATTCGACTCGTGTTTGGCTGAGCTCGATGTGGTTCCCAGACGAGGTCGCGGCAGACATAGCCCGCGCGAAGAAAGAAACGACTTCCACGGGCCGTCCCCCACCCCCAGAGGGGATGGGGCACCCGAAAAGGCAACCTTGCGTTGGAGTGTTAGTAGGGAGCCGATAAGTGAAAAGTAACACCATGCATCGCAATCGCATCGCACTCCTCTGTGCGCTGGCCGCGGCATCGTTCGCGGGCCCAGTCGCTTCACAGGCCGAGACGTTCTGGTCCGTCGTCGAAGGCAAGGCGGCCCTGCTGCCGAATGAGAGTCAAGACAAAGGCGCCGGCTTGAGGATTGAGATGGCCGGCAGCCAGGGGCCCATCGCGCGGATCGGCATGGGAGTCAGCCCGGCATCCACGATGGAGTTGGCAACGTCTCGCGGAACGATCGAACGGTTCGCCGGCGGCGATGTCGAATTCGACGTCGACATGGTCATCGGCCACGGCAAGACTCTTCTGGTTGTCGACGCGCTGCGGCTTCGCCCGGCCGTCGATAGTGACGGCTATCTGTTCGCTGGCAACATCGACGGCCGAGAGGAGATGATCCTCTTCGAGCTTCAGGCAGCCAAGACGGCCTTTGGTCGTGTGGCCGCAAGGATGCTGATCGAGGTCGGCGAGGTCGTCATCGCTCGCGATCTGGCGGCGCGGCTCGACAGCGCCGACCTAGCCGGCGAAGTCGTCGCCAGCTTCCATGCCGACATCATGCTCGCATGGTCCGGCGGCGACGACCCTGAGTACGGCCCTTCGAGTGAACCGCGCGGAGGCAGCCCCCGGGCGGTATGCACCTACCCCACCTACGGCCCCGGTCCGGATGTCATCGTGGGCTCGCTGCCGGGCATCAGCAACTACACGTCCGAAGGGGGCATCGAAGCCCTGGCCATCGGGACGACCTCCTGCAATCTGGGCGACGCGGAGCTGAGTTGGATCAGCGGCAACAACCAGCATCCCGTCATCGGGCAGAGCCTCTACCGCTTGACGAACATGCCCGACGGTTCGTCACGGTTCGAGCACATCGGTCAGAGTTGGCTCAAGCACGGTTTCGCCGCCCTGCAGGGAGCTGTTTGCTGCGACAACTGCATTTCCTCGGGAACCGGTTCGCGGCTGGGCGTCGGATGCTCCGACCCTTATTCGTCGAGCCTCAACGGCTCGCAGGGCAACCTGGGGCCCAAGTGGGAGGTCAATGCTCACACGGGTGCCTTCGTTTACCCCTATACCGATAGCTCCGGCTCCGGCTCGATCTACAAACGCGTTCAGGTCGCCATCTCCGACATCGATCCGGCGCAGAACGGCGGCGACGCATACTTCGGCGAGGGCCACTACATCGCACCCGACGACGCGACTGCAGGCAACGGGAACAACAACGCCTCGTATCGACCGATCAGCATCACCGGCAGCGGCGCGGCCTGGACTTTCTCCGTGACGGGCACGACCCAACGCGAGCAGGCCGGCATCCGTGCTTGGCAGGACACCGATCCATCGGTGGTGGAAGTGGACGTTCAGATTCCGAACGAAGGTCTCATCATCGTCGCATCGGACGCGACGGACCTCGGCGGCGGCATCTACCACTACGAGTACGCCGTTCACAACATCAACTCCGACCGTTCGGTCGGTTCTTTCACGGTCCCCGTTCCCGCCGGCGCCACGGTCAGCAACATCGGTTTCCACGATGTCGACTATCACAGTGGCGAGCCGTTCGACGGCACCGACTGGCCCGGCGCGCACGACGCGGGGCTGAACGTGGTCACCTGGGCCACGACCGACTACGCGACCAACGCCAATGCCAACGCCCTTCGTTGGGGAACGCTGTACAGCTTCCGATTCGACGTGGACGTGGCTCCGAGTTCCTCTCAGGTGACGCTGGGGCTGTTCAAGCCGGGCTCGCCCACCTCCGTGACCACGGTCACGACGGGACCGAACGCGGGGCCGATCGACTGTCAGCCGAACGGTGTGGACGACGCCGATGACATCACCAACGGCACGAGCATGGACTGCAACGGCAACTACATCCCCGACGAGTGCGAGACGTTCCCGACCTGCACGCTGGGCACCGTCCGTGTGGCGACGGGTTTGACGCGACCCGTGGCAGTGACGTCCCCGCCCGGGGATTTCGATCGACTCTTCATCACCGAGCAGCCGGGTTTCGTGCAGATTCTCAACCTGACGACCTATGCGATCGAACCCGTGCCGTTCCTGGACATCGACGCCTTGGTCGGCGGAGGAACCTCCGGCGGTGACGAGCGGGGGTTCTTCAGCATCGCCTTCCATCCGAACTACGCGGTCAACGGGCTGTTCTACGTCAACTACACGAACAACTCCGGTGCCACCGTCATCGCACAATACTCGGTCTCCGCAGGTGACCCCAACCTCGCCGACCCGGGCAGCGCCGTCGTTCTCAGAACGATCGGCCAGCCCTACAGCAACCATAACGGCGGGCAGTTGCAGTTCGGGCCCGATGGCATGCTGTACACCGGCATGGGCGACGGCGGCAACGGCGGCGATCCGGGCAACCGATCGCAGGATGACACCACGTTGCTGGGCAAGATGCTCCGGCTTGATGTGGACAACGCACCCACTTACGAGGCGACCGGCAACCCCGGTGGTGGCTGGCTCGCGGACGTCTGGGCCAAGGGCCTACGCAACCCGTGGCGTTTCAGCTTCGACCGACTCACCGGCGACCTATACATCGGTGATGTCGGGCAGAACGCCTGGGAGGAGATCGACTTCCAGCCCGCCGCCAGCACCGGCGGCGAGAACTACGGCTGGCGCTGCTACGAAGGGAACGCGGCGTTCAACACGGCAGGCTGCGGCCCGGCGGGCGATTATGACTTCCCGATTCTCGACTATCCCCTGAGCGGCGGAAACTGCACGGTCATCGGCGGCTACGTCTATCGCGGCTGCGACATCCCTTGGCTGTCGGGCACGTACTTCTATGCCGACTACTGCGCGAATTGGATCAAGACCTTCCGCTACGACGGTGCCACTCTGACAGACCAACAGGATCGCACGGCGGACCTCGCGCCAGCCGTTGGTTCGCTGAGTTCCATCGTCTCCTTCGGTGAAGACGCGACGGGCGAGCTCTACATCACCACGCTCGGCGGCAGCGTGTTCAAGATCGTCTGCGAGGGAGCAGGCGGCGCGATCTGCGGAAACGGCATCATCGAAACCGGCGAGGAATGCGACGACGGCAACGCCACGCCGGGCGACGGCTGCTTCAACTGCCAGCTCGAAGACAACGATGCCTGCGCTGATGCCGTCCCGATCTACGAGGAAGACACCCCGTTTGACACAACCGCGGCGACAACGGACGGTGCCACACACGGCTCCTGCCAATACGGCGGAGTGACCGGCAACGACATCTGGTTCACCTACCAGGCGCCGTGCGACGGAAACCTGGCCATCACGACCTGCGAGGATATCGGCGGCAGCGCCACCTATGACACCGACTTGGTGCTGTACACCGGTTGCGACTGCGGCACGATGACACTGCTGGCCTGCAACGACGACGACACCGGCCACCCCTGCGGCCAGTCGTTCCCCTGGCGATCCACCATCGAGAACGTCCCGGTGACGGCCGGGCAGTGCTACATGATCAGGGTAGGCGGCTATCTGGAAGGCAGCGTCGGCACGGGCGTGCTGCGCATCACGAACAGCGGCAGCCCTTGCTCCTCTTGCGGCGACGGCATCTTGGATCCCGGCGAGGAATGTGACGACGCCAACGGCGACCCGAACGACGGCTGCGACAACTGCGTAATCACGGGCAACGTGTTCCGCGGCGGCAAACTCTACGACAAGTGGTGGCTCGTCAGCGGCGTGCCGGCACCTGTCGGCGACCACCCGCTTTGGTCTCGCCAGGCCACGAACACGCGCACCGGCTCGGCCACATGGCGATGCAAGGAGTGCCACGGCTGGGACTACAAGGGCGCCGGCGGTGCCTACGGATCGGGTTCGCACTTCACCGGCTTCGTCGGCGTACTCGGCTCGGCCATGACACCGACGGAGATGTTCAATCTCCTGAAGAACCCCGAGAGCCCCGCCGATCCCGGCGGTCACGGCTATGGGGCCGCGGGCGTAGACGACGTGGACATCGCCAACCTGGTGGTCTTCCTCCAAACGATGCTGATCGACACGGACCCCTACATCACGTTCGCCACGAAGGCGTTCAACGGAGACGCGGTCGCCGGACAGACGAACTACAACACGACCGGAACCTGCGCGACCTGCCACGGTGCCGATGGAACGATCATCGACTTCGACGCGGGGCCGGGCGTCGAGTGGGTCGGGACCATCGCGTGGAACAACCCGTGGGAACTGATGCACAAGGTCCGCATTGGCCAGCCCGGCACGGTCATGCCGAGCTACCTCGACGGCCTGGGCAACGATCAGGACGTCGCGGACATCGGCAAGTACGCCCAATCGACCTTCTCGGTCGAGTGTACCTCCGGCATCCACTGTGACGACGGCATCCCCTGCACGACCGATTCGTGCGACGGGCGATTCTGCGTGTACACGCCCTCACCGGCCGACGGGGACTTCGACGGAATCGGCGGCGCGAACGGTCTCGACATCCAGCCGTTCGTCGACGCGATCATCAACGGCGCAACCGCCGAGGACGAATGCCACGGCGACTTCGACGGCATCAACAGCGTCGACGTAGGCGACATCCCCGGCATGGTCACGGCCCTGCTGGCACCGTAGTTCGCCGCACTAGGCGACAGCAAGAAACCCAAGAGCCCCGGACCTACGCGGTTCGGGGCTCTTTTCTTGGAGTTCTCGTCCGCACCATGACGGAAGGTGGTGGGTGGCCCACCTCCTCTGGAGGTGGGGGACACGATGATCGGCTCGACCGACTCGCACATCATCGCCTCCCCC
>CAYYPB010000182.1:0-5915 GCA_964473405.1 uncultured Planctomycetaceae bacterium | reverse complement strand
GGGTCCGCGCGCCTCCTCACAAGCCGGGAACACCACTCCAAGCCGCGATACTCGCATCTGAAAGTACCCTTCGACCGTCCCGCCGGCCTGAAGATGCTCGACGATCGGCGGCTCGACCAAGCCGATCGTATCCAGAATCGGTCGCCGTGTGAAGAAGGCGATCGCCCCGATGTCATTCGTCGCGATCAGATCGCCCTCGGTCGTATGATCTCGCAGCCAATGGGCCAAGTCCACCTGCATGTCGTTGATATTGCCGACGGAGATCACGGCCACCGTGCCCATCAACAGCGTGTTACCCAAGGCCCAGCCGATGGTCCTACGCCGCTGGACAGCCAACGAGACCTTCTGCCAGTTCCACCGCTTGCGAAGGAGGACCGCACCGCTGAGCGACACCGAGCCAAGTACGATCAGCACCAAGAGCGGCGTGAGGTGGGCGAAGTAGCGCTGCTGCTGACCCCAGAGCATCCCGACCGGGTCCACCATCGCACGAAGCAGCGGGAATCCGAGGAGCAGAATCATGGCCAACCGCCAACCGTGAGCCCGCTCTCCCCGGTCACGCCACAGTGCCCAAGCGGCTTTCTTCAGTCCATACGCCAACGGCATGCACACCGTAGCCAAGCCGAGGCCGATCACGAACACATTCACGACGGGCCAAACGGCCACGGCCAGCAATAGATGAAGCCAGTGACGATCTCTCAAGGCCGCGGGCACGGCGTCCAGCCATTTCGGCTTGAGATGGTGCACCATGACCTTGGCGTCGAACGTGGTCGGATACAGATGGCCGTCTTGAAACCAGTGGTAGAATGCATAGCCGGCGACGATGGGAATCCAAACGAGCACGAGCGGGACGCACTCCGAAAACGCCCGACCGAACCAACCGCGACCGGCCCCACGATGCGAAATAAAACGCTCGATCAAGATCAGCGGCAACACACACAGAAACTCGGGGCGCAGCCACACCAGCGTCGCGAAGATCGCCGAGGCCACGCACCGAGAAGCCCGCGAGCGACGCCCGTAGCACCACAACGCCAGCACGAAAACGAGGCTATAGACGGGTGCCTCCATGCCGCTGTAAGACTGCGCGATCGTCGGGCTCGCGACGATGACCAGAACGCCGCCCCAGCGAGCGATGTCGGCACGGCCGGTCCACGAGCGGAGTATGGCATACACCACCCAGCCGGTCCCCAAGCTTGCCAGGCCGCATAGAAGGAAACTCGCGGCGAACCAGTTCCGCGTCAGGGCGAAGAGCCCGGCGGTCAGCATGGGAAACGCCGGTGCCGTGCAGCCGCTGCTCGGCACGCCCGAGTTGAAAGCCATCTGGCCCGACTCGAAGAAGTTGCGAGCGAACTGTAGATGAATGAAAGCGTCGTCCAGCGAGAAGCCCACACGGCCGCTCGCGAACATGACGCCGACCCAATAAACCACGCTCAACGCGCAGAACCAGCCGGCGATAGCAGCCAAGTCACGCACCGCCGTCGACGAGGCTCCCGCTCGCAATGAAGTCGCGGCTGTATCGGCCGTGGCCCCAGCCAATGCGGCCATCTCCGTTTCCTGAATCGAACTCATCTGAACCCGGCGCTCCGGCAAACACGCATCAAGCGGGCTATTGCCCCTTGACGAGTGCCTCTCTCGCCGCGTCGTATGCAGCCTTGTCGGGCTCGGCGAACCCCTGCACGCCGAGTTGCTCGCAGACGAGTTGGTGATCCTTGGCCTGCGTCAACAGAAAGCTCTTGAGCTTCTCCGTCTCCGCCGCGATGGCCGCCGGGCCCGCCACGACCACCATCTCCGGCACGGCGATCGTCGTCCCCACGATCTCGAACTGGTCCTTCGACGGGCCGAGGATGAAATTCCCGCCCGTATCTTTCATCTGGGCGTACTGTACTTCGTCCACCACGCCGGCGTTGACCGTCAGATCCCCCACGATCGTCTTGGCCGCGTCGTCCCGCATGTACAGCCGACCGTCGATAGCGAACGGCACGGCCAGATCGACGAGCAGATCCCCCGTGGCGAGCCCCGCTTTGGCCAAGGCACGCTGCACCGCGATGTCGGTCAGCAGATCGCCATGCGTCCCGAATGCGAAGCGCTTGCCCTTGCAGTCGGCGATGGCTTTCAAGTGTGAATTGGCACGGACCACGATGTGCGCGATGCGAGACGACTTGCCCAGGGCGTTGATGCCCGACGCCAGCAGGGTGAGCTCGTTGGTATCCTCGATCGAGCAGTATTCCGTCGCCGACATGAACGCGTAGGCGATCTGCCCCTGCGCCAGCTGCTGGCCGAGTGCCTCGCCATCGGGCTGCGCGCTGAACACGACACGCCGACCGAACATCTCCACCATCTGTGGATGGAGCGCCCGAAACTCGGCAGGCGGGCCGAGGAATCCGGCCTTGGTCGAACCCACCTGGACGATCTTGCCGGCGGCCGCACCGTCCTGCTGGCAGCCCGCCGCCCCGATCAACACCGTCGCACATAACGACAGAACATTCCGTGTTCGCATCGGTGAACCTCCCGCTGTCTCGCCGAGCGCACCACGGCACCGGCAATCAGTCGGGGAGTATAGCCCTGGGCCCGGCATCGCCTCAAGCCCAATAAGGGAGTGCCCCGCCCATCGGTTCCCCCCCCCAGCCCCCGGCTTCGCCGGGGGACGCAGCGCGGCCGATGGACTCGCCTACCAACTCCCCCGGCAGAGCCGGAGGCTCAAAGAAAGGTCACGCCCACGCCGAGATCGAACCGCGTCAGTGAACGGGCTCCATCTCAACCGTGCGAGACAGCGTCTGGAGGAGGGGGGCCTGCGTCGCGCTCAGCCGATCGGCCCCCGTTCGCACAAGCTCGACCTCCACGACGGAAGGCCCGCCCGATCTGAGACGTGTTGTTCCAGCGTCGGAGAGCCGAAACCGCACGACATCGCCGCCGTGGAAGTCCACAGTCTGCGGGTTGGCAGCGAAGGCCAACATCTGCCCGGCCTCGCTCACCACGGTCCCGGCTCCAGTGGCCGGGCGAAACACGAGTACATATCCGCGCATAGGGCAACGGTCTCCGCCGAGAGTTCGAGCCGATTGCGGAGTCCATTCCCCGGGCCAGCACCATCCATGAGGGTCGAGCGGCAGTGTACGAGGCCCACCGAAAAATGCACGCGTTTTCTTCGGGTCATCGTGCCGGCGAGGGACGAACACCCCGCGGCGAGTCCGGGGGCAGCTTCAGGACATCGATCGCAGACACCGACGCGCAATCTCGCAGTGCATGCGCACCGCCGTGGGAACGACCTCATCGGGAAAATCGAAGTGCGGCTGGTGCAACCCGGGCCGGTCCTCAGAGCAACCGCGGCCAAGCCCGAGCCGCCACATCGCTCCCGGTATGCGCTCCAGGTAGAACGCAAAGTCCTCCGCCCCCATGCTCGGCGGCACATCCACCACCATCGCGTCAGAACCGATGGTGGCATCGGCTGCCTCGCGAACGAGCGCCGACGATCGCACTTCGTTGTGCAGAACGGGGTATCCGCGACCGAACTCAATCTCGGCCCGTGCGCCAAATGCGGATGCGGTCGCTTCGACCATCTGCCGAAAACGCTCCAGGGCCCTATCTCGCACGGCGGGGCTCAGCGCCCTGATCGTCCCCTCGAGCTCGGCCGTCTGCGGGATGACATTCTTAGCCGAGCCCGCCGACAATCGGGCCACCGTCACGACCAGCGCATCCAGCGGGTTCGTCTCGCGAGAGGTGAGCGTCTGCAGGGCCGACACCACATGAGACGCCGCCACGATAGGATCGACGCCTCGATGCGGATACGCCGCGTGGGCACCCCGACCGTGGATGGTGATCGTCCAGAAGTCCGCCGAAGCCATGAACGGCCCCTCGGCAGTACCGATGCGGCCCAGGTCCAGCGCCGGCCAGCCGTGCATGGCGAAGACGGCATCCACTTTCGGTTGGTCGAGGACGCCCTGCTCGCACATGAGCCGTCCGCCGCCGCCACCTTCCTCGGCGGGCTGAAAGATGAACATCACCTTGCCGGACAGATCGTCGGCGATTTGCGAAAGGACGTTCGCGGCACCCACGAGGCAGGCCGTGTGCCCGTCGTGGCCGCAGGCGTGCATTTTGCCAGCAACCGTCGAGGCGTGCGGCACATCGGATTGCTCTTGCATCGGCAGGGCATCCATGTCCGCGCGCAAACCAACGCAGGGCCCGGGCTTGCCTCCGTTGAGTACAGCCACGACGCCCGTGCCGGCCACACCTGTCCGGATGTCCAGATTCCCCAGCGGCGAGAGTTGATCGACGACCCGCCGGGCCGTCTCGGTTTCCTCGAAGCCGAGCTCGGGATGCGCGTGGATCTCGTGGCGCAGCGAGACGGCGCCCGGTACAACGGCGCCAATCAAGCTGGAGAGGTCTCGCATGGGGGGCCAATTGAATCGTCGAGGCACGCCCCCAGCCCCCAGCTTTGCCGGGGGGAGGACGCACAATCTGTGGCACCGGCGTCCCGCCGGTGGGACCACAGGCGGGACGCCTGTGCCACACTCCTGACGCAGATTCCTACGTCGCTTCGTTCGCCGCCCCGGCCCCTGCCTCGGCGAGTTCGTTCTCGCCATCCGCCGGAACTTCGATCGCCTCGAAATCGAGCTTCGTGGCGTCATCCTTCGGGCCGCGGACGATCAGCTTGTTCTTGCCCTTGAACTCGCCTCGCAACATGCTCTCACTGATCGGGTCTTCGATGTGCTGCTCGATCGCCCGACGCAACGGCCGAGCGCCGAACTTCTCATCGGTGCCCTTTTCCAGCAAGAAATCCTTGGCTTCCGAGGAGACATCGAGCCCGAGGCCCTTGTGGCCGAGCCGCTCGGCCACCTTGCTGAGTTCGAGCTCGACGATGTGGACCAAGTCCTTGTAGCCGAGCTTGCGGAAGACGACCATCTCATCAACGCGGTTGAGGAACTCGGGGCGGAAGTGGTTCTCCAACTCGCCCTTGAGCATCTCGACCATCTTGGCGTAGCTCGTATCCTCGTCGCGCTTCTCGAAGCCGAACGTGGACTGGTGCGTAATCTTGTTTGCCCCGATGTTGCTCGTCATGATCAGCACAACGTTGCGGAAGTCCACGTGGCGACCGAACGAATCGGTCAGACGACCTTCTTCCATGATCTGCAGCAACATGTTGAAGCAGTCGGGATGGGCCTTCTCGATCTCGTCCAATAGCACGACCGCATACGGCCGGCGGCGAATCCGCTCGGTCAACTGGCCGCCTTCCTCATAGCCGACATAGCCTGGAGGCGCGCCGACGAGCCGACTGACGTTGTGCTTCTCCATGTACTCCGACATGTCCAGCGTAAGCAACGCCTCGTCGGAACCGAACATAAAGTTGGCCAAGCTCTTGGCTAACAGCGTCTTACCCACACCCGACGGTCCGATGAAGATGAAGCTGCCCATCGGCCGATTCGGATCCTTCAGGCCGCTGCGCGACCGCCGAACGCTGCGAGCCACGGCGCTGATCGCCTCTTGCTGGCTGATGACGCGCTTGTGCAACTCCCCTTCGAGTTTGAGAAGGCGCTGGGCCTCCTCCTGTTCCAAACGCGTCAGCGGCACGCCCGTCATCAAACTGATGACTTCGGCGATGATCTCGCCGTCCACGACGCCGTCGATCTCGTTACGCCGCTCGCGCCATTGCTTCTCGATCGTATCCTTCTCCGTCTTGATCGTGTTGGCTTGATCGCGAAGATCGGCCGCACGCTCGTAATCCGCGTTGCGAACCGACTCGTCCTTCTCCAGCGCGAGCCGCTTGATCTCGCCATCCAGGTCGGACAACCGCGGCGGCTTGGTCATCGCCTTGAGCCGAACGCGAGCCCCTGCCTCGTCGATCACGTCGATCGCCTTGTCGGGCAGCACGCGCGGCGGTACATAACGCATGGAGAGATCCACGGCAGCGACACACGCGCGAGGCG
>CAYYPB010000181.1:0-5916 GCA_964473405.1 uncultured Planctomycetaceae bacterium | reverse complement strand
GCTACGACGTGCTGATCCGCGAGACGCTGGCGGACCTGTCCATCGTCGGCGGGGCCTTCGAGTTCAAGCTCGACGGCCCCGAGTTCCGCCTGCGCATCGTCGAGTGGATCGACCGACTGCGCTATCGCCTGCGCGGTCGGTTCTATGGCGACCAGGGTATCTTTGTTCGACGCGACGCGTTCGAGCGGCTGGGCGGCTTTCCGTCGATGGGGATTCTCGAAGACGCTCACTTCTGCGCCGCGGCGCGGCAACTCGGCAAGATGCGGCTGCGGACCGAGCAGATGCTGACGAGTCCTCGACGGTTCTACGCCGGCGGGATCCTGACGACACTGGCGCTTGACATTCTCATCGTGCTGGCCGACCTGCTCGGCATGGACCCAGAACGGTTCGCCGGTGCCTATCGTCGCAACAATGAGGACCGGGCAAATGCTGCATGTGACGCCTCGTCCGCATGATTATAGGGCGTCGCCGCGCCGCTGATTCTCTTCGCCTCAACTGCCGATGAACAGACAGGCATCGAGGGGTCTCGGTGCATGTGGAACGGATTGCGCAAATGGTCTCCGCAGTTTCTAGTAGCGACTTCTCCATGAACCGCATGCTCGCGGCCCTGACCGGCGCTCGCCCGCAACCGACGCTCCCACCCGTGTCCAAGCCCTCGGCCCGGCCCGGCGAAACGGAGGCCGTCGGCAAGAGCGAACTCTCCGAGTACGAGTTGACCAAGCTCGTCCAGTTCGCCGACGAGAAGTCCGCCTCTCTCGGCATCTCGAACGCAGCCGCAAAGCCCCACAACCTCACCGGCCAGTCAGCGGCCGACGCCCGCTTCACGGCACCCACCCACCAACCAGCCGGCCGGTTCATCGACGTTCGAGCCTAGCGCAACAGCGATCCCTCTCCATCGAAGAGCCGAGGGCTTCAGCCCGCGCGGTGTTTCCATGCGAGTGAACGCCACGCTGCATCCTGCGCCCGCGTCCCGGCGCGCCGGCCGCGTGGCCCATGTCCTTTGGACATGGGGGAGTCGATGATCTACGCTCAAGGCCATGCCCGCTCATCCGCGTAGATATGACGAACCGGGTGACTCGCATTGCTGGACGATCTCCTGCCGACAGGAATTGACGTTCTTCCGTTTTCGCCGCCACAATCATCGGCTCCCCCACCTCCGGAGGAGGTGGGCCACCCATATTTCGGCGCAGCTCAAGTAGTTCGCGGACTTCGCATTCTGCAAGCGAGCAGCACGACGGCGGATACCAGCTTGATGGCTGCAAGCAAGCAGGCGGAGACCGTGATGCCGAAGACTGGGACGAGTAGGACGCCGGTCAGTAGTGCGCCTAGGCAGGCGCCGGCGTGGTCGGCCCCGACGATGTTGCCTGCCGTCGAGGCGGCTGCGTTTGGTTCAGCCGTGCCTTGATGCGTTGGTTTGACGCTCTGGGCTGTTGCGCACTGCTGCAAGCCTGCCGCCCAGGGGAAGGCGGCTCCGCAGAGCAGGCCTGTGAGGGCGACGAGGGCGGAGATTGTCCATTCCACGAGGGCCATTGAGGTGGCAGCGTGCTGCATTTCACCGAGCGCCGGCAGGATGATGGGGGCCGACAAGGCTAGCAGGGCGAGCAGCACGTCCAGGGCGATCAGACGCCTTCGGAGGAATGTGGCGAGATCGTCCGCCGGTCGCAATCGGGATCGGCGCGTCGTCGAGACGCCGGCTAGGTGGCATCCGACAACGAGCCCCGCCATGAACAGGGCGAGGATCCATCCGATCCGCTGATAGACATACCCATACAAGCTCTGGAACGTGAAGAGCCAGATGATGCTCAGCGACATTGTGGCGAAACCGGTCGTGCCGATCGATAGCGTGGCGGCGCCGACAGGCCAGCCCGACGCGCGACCGTGGCGAACGCGGCAGATCAGCAACGTCAGGGCGGCAGCGGCGGCAAGGGCGACGGCCAACGGCCCACAACCGATGGATCGCAGCTTGCCGATCATGCGGCCGGCCTGACTGTCGGCGGTTTGCTCCCACAGGGCGAGCCGTTGCAGCGTGATGGCGGGGCGCAGGTCCGTGCTGATCTCGGCACCCGTCGCCGCGTCGAGCTGCGCCGATCGGGCAGCGAGCTTGTCGGCGCCGAGCCAGTCGGCGGTGTTCTCAAACCATGCGGGATGGAACATCGCAGACGTCACGCCCCGTCGGGCATAGCGGTCCATGAGCTCGGCCGGCTCGGTGGTCACGAGTCCGGCCGTCGTCGCGGCGAAGATGTGCGCCGGATCGCCGCTACCGATCGTGATGTGCGGGAACTGCCGGCGCAGGGTCAGGCGGATCGACGCGAGGTAGTCGGCCGCCGCGGCGGGAAGGTCGGCAGGCGTCGCCGCAGCGGTCATGCAGAGGACGGACCGGTCGGTCATCGCCCCGCGAAGCTCGCGGTAGAACGCATCGGTGTACAGGCGAGCCCGCAGGGATGACGTCGGCTCGGGCAAGCTGGCGATGACGAGGTCATAGCGGCCCCGTTGGCTCTTGACGAAGTACCGAGCATCGACGTGATGCACGGTGAGGCGCGCGTCGTTCAGTGCCGCGCGATCGGCCTCGTCCAGGAACGGCTCGATCAGGGCGATGCGGCTCGGGTCGGATTCGACATAGTCCACATGTTCGACCGGATGCAGGAGGATTTCGCTCAGGAGCCCCTCCGCTCCACCGCCGAGAACGAGTACGCGGCGAGGCTCGGGATGCTGACACATCCAGAAGTGGGCCAAGGGCGCGAACGCATAGGGATCGGGAAAACTCACGGCGACTTGCCCGTCACAGTAGAGCGTGCAGAGCCCCTGGCGCCGGCCGATGGCGAGATTCTGGTGCTTCGACTCCGTGTGGGCAACGAGTTCGTAGCCGGCGGCAACATTCCGCCATCGGCGCTCGATGAGCCGGCGGTCCAGGTCGCGGCCAGCGAAGAAACAGAGTGCCAACGTCGCGACAGCGAGCAGGCCGGCGGCCATGCTTTGGTGGGTGCCTCGCTGGTGGCACCACAGCCACGCCCCGGCGGCAACGGTGATCGCGGTGCAGAGCAGCAGCGTCTGAATCGGTGCCAGATGCTCGACGGCCCAGAAGCTGAAGGCCGCTCCGCCGAGCAGGCTGCCGAGCGACTCGAGCGAATAGACGCTGCCCAGATCTCCGGCTGCGTGGGCTTCCGTGGCCCCGCCTTTGCCCGCGACGGCACAGGCCAACGGAAACGCGGCTCCGACGAGCGCGCCGGCGGGCGACACCAGCAGCGCGGCGGCCCATGTCGCTTTGCCCAATGGCAGCAACTCCCCCGGCGGGACCCCGAGCCACGCCCGAGCGCCACGAAACGCCCACAGCTCGCCACACGCCACGACGCCGAGGCCGATGAGCACGACCACGAGCGCGCCGTCAGGGCGGCCGAGCCGTCGGGAAGCCAATCCACCAGCCCAGGCCCCCGCGGAAACGCCCAGCAGCCAGGCGCAGAGCGTCAGGCCCCAGGCGATTTCGCTGCCCGACATCAGGACGATGGCCTCGCGGAGCAGGATCGACTGCGTAACGATGGCCTGGATGCCCCATGCGACGACGAGCACGCCGAGTCGGCGTTGCCGGCTTTGCGAGTTCGCCAGAGATGATGCGTCGCGTGCTGTCATTCGGACTCGGATGAGCTTGCCGGAGGCCTCGCGTGCGATTCGAGTCGCACTTGCCCGATCGGCGGGTCGCCGGGACGATCTCGCATTATAATCTCCAGTCGGCAGGCTTGCGTGGGTGCGCGAGATGCCGAAGCCCAGGGAGCAACAGGCGATGGCCACCTTCTTCGCTCGACGATACATGCGAAAGCCGGAAGAGGTCTCCGCCCGCGAGAAGCTGATCGGCCTGCTTCTGATCGTGCTGACCGGCGGGATGGTCGCGGCCTATGTGCTGCAATCGACGGCGGACGAACCCGGCCTGTTCGAGGTGGCCGCGACGGGCATCGAGGACTCTCCGACGAACGCCATCGCGCGTCGATTATTGCCCGAGTCCGACGACCCGGCCTGGAAGGCGGCGGGCCCATGCGAGGCGATCGCGGCCGAGGATCCTGCGTTCGTGGCGTACGCCGTGCAGCGCGTCTATCGCCGGAGTTATGCAACTACGACATCTCCGTCGGTTCGGGTGACGGTCACGGTTTGTGACGCGGGAACGCCGCGCCAGGCGTTTGGATTGACCAAAGCCCGACAGCCGGCGGGCGCCGAATCGGCCTCCATCGGCCAAGGCGCGTGGCGCGGCCCGACGCGACTCGGGTTCTGGAAGAGCCGGTACTACACCGAGTTGGAGACGACCGCGGCAGGGGATGACGCTGCGGCGGCACTGTCGGTCATCGTATCAGTCGTGGGCCAAGCCCAACTCGACTTCGGCAGGCCCTTCGCCGCGGAGAAGCTGTTGCCTCCGCAGGGCCATGTGCCGGGTAGCCTTCGTTATGTGCATCGCGGGGCATTCGGACGCGAGGGGTTCGACGAAGTGTTTCGCGTGGACCTCGCCGGTAGCGTGACGGCATGGGTCGCCACGACCGAGAGCGCTGCCGATGCGAGCGATCTCGTCGCGCGACTGCGGGGTTCGGTCGAGTCAAAGTCCGACGGGCCGCTGACGATCATCCCGTGGGAAGGCTCAACGATGGCCGTGTTCTCCACGGGCCGTCATGTGTGCGGCGCGTTGGCCGCGGACGCCGGCGTGGCGGTGGCCACGGCGAAGAGCTCGCACGCGATGGTGATCGTGGCCGCACCGACCTCAGCTGCGGGCGGTTCGGTGGCGGCGGTCGACAGCGGAGCCGCAGTTGCGGACAGCCCGTTCCCGAAGGCTGGCGACCGCGATTGGCTGGCTCCGAAGAGCGTCTCTCGATTCACACCCGATACACTCTACGAGAAGATCAACGGCCGGGCGGGGCTCTACTTGCAGTTTCACGTCGCCGCGATGGTCTTCGGCAGCTACGCCCATCGGTCCGATGGCGATCGGACGATCGACGTGTTCTGGTATGACATGGGCGAGCCGCAAAACGCGCTGGGTATCTACAAGAGCGAACTGCCGCCACACGTCGAACCGTTGGAAATCGGCAGCGCTTCGTACGAGACGGGCGGTGCGGTGTTCTTCATCAAGGGTTCGGCGTATGTGCAGGTGTTGCCGGCCGGCCCCGACGAAGCCGACGCCGAGGTCGCCCTGGCGATTGCGAAGAAGGTCGGCGAGGTCATTGAGGATGTGAAGGACGACATGTGGGCCACGAAGGTGTTGCCCGAGCCGGGGCGCGTGGCCGATTCGTTCGAATACATCGCGACGGACGCTTTTGGCCTGGACTACTTGGCAAACGTGTTCGCGGCGGACTACGATTCTCCCGCCGGTCGGTTGAAACTGTTCGTGCATCGAGCGGCGGACGCGGCGGCGGCGGACGTCTTGCTGAAAGAGCATCTGGCGTTCTTCGAAGAGTACGGCGAGATCGTCTGGTCCGACCCGGATGCCGCGCGGCACATCGTCGCCGGGAACTCCGATGGCGTGATCGATGTGGTGTTCGTCAAGGGTCGATATTTCGGTGGCGTCACCGGAGCGGAAGACCTGGAGGCGGCGCGCGAGGCGGCGGTCGGGTTCCATGACGGCCTGGATGCGCCGTGATGCCCGTCATGTTGGCTCGCCAAACGACAAGCCCGTTGGATGCCCGCACGGGGCGATTGGCGGAGCTGCTCCTATGTGGGTGCCCCGCCCTCAGCCCCCGGCTCTGCCGGCAGGCGGCGAGGCCGATTTCCGAGGCAAACTGAATGGCGAAAGACGAACAGAAGACAAGCGACGGGCATCTGACACGCCGAGAACTGCTGACGCGCGGCGCCGGCGCGGTCCTTGCAACCGGCGCGGCCGTGGCGGGGGGGGACTGGCTCTATGATCCCCGCGGCGCTGGCGGCCCGCGGCAGGGCACCGGCGCCGCG
>CAYYPB010000180.1:0-5920 GCA_964473405.1 uncultured Planctomycetaceae bacterium | reverse complement strand
AGCGTTACGGACCTTGAAAAGGAGCGAGCGCTCCTGGAGCAGGCTCAGGCCGGAGATCGGCGCGCCGTGCGTGAGCTGCTGGAGCTGCTAGAGGGAGCCACGTATGCCCAGGACAGTATGCCCCGTGCGGGGTCAGAGCCGTTTCCACGAAGCCACCGATCAGTCCGCAAGTCACGTCCGAACTCCATTCGCGTCCGAGGCGCCAGGAGTCGTTCGGTACTCAATGTGAAGCTTACGATTTGGAGGGGAGCGGGGGGCGGGCGATAACCGGGCACGGCATTCAGGGCTGTGACTGCTGCCGGCGCCACCACTGCAGCCATGCCTGACGGTCGAAGCCCAGATTCTGGCCGGTGATGGCGATGAGCGCTTCCTGAACTTCGGTCCGATAGACCGAGACGGTCCGCGTTTCGATGCGCGCATCCGTCCCGACATAGGTGCCGGGGCCCAGGCATCCGATCGACTGCGGGCGGTAGCGGAGCAGTCTGCGGCCGTGGACGACGCGATGATAGCCGCCGAACGTCGAGTAGATGTCGCCAAGATAGACAGGGCGCGTCACGACCACGCGGCGGCGTGTCTCCGTGGACAGGATGGCAACCAGATCCTCCACCGCCGGGCCGGCTTTGAGCGTTCCCAGCGTGCGAGCCGCGTTTCGCAGGACGAACTCCTCTTCGTTGCCCAGTGCCTCGCGAAGCGTTGTGACGATGCGATCGTCCTTCCGCGGGATCAACTCGGTCGCGGCGTTCTCTCGAACGGCTTCGGCTGGATCGAGTACGGCCATCACGACGAGGTTCATCGTCGCCTCGTCACCGGCGAACTGTGCCAGCGCCTCGACCAGCAGCAGTCGCGCGTCGAGATCGCCCGCACTCAAGACACCCGTGATCGCCGGGATGGCCAGCGGGTCGCGGATCGCGAGGATCAGCTCGCGCCCCTTGCGGAACTTGTCCGCACGTCGGGATGTCTTCTTGGCGACGAGGCGGCCCTTGTGGATTGCCTTGACCTTGACAAACCATTGCGAGATCAGCTTGCGGGCGAGTTGCTCTTCCTCGCGGGCCTGTCGTCTGGCTTCGATCTGTTGAGCCGTGGGTTTTCTGGGCGAGGGCTTCTTGACCCACTTGCCGCGCTTTGTCTGGATGTAGCCCAGCGCCTCGCGCGCCGCGGCGTGGTCGGGGTCGATGGCGAGCACGGCTTCCAACTCGTCGAGTCGCTCACCGCCGAGGCCCCGGTCGCGGCACCACTCGGCCAGGGCGAAATGGCCGTGCGCCGTTTGCGGGCATCTCTTCCGTTTCGCCCGGTAGCGCTTCCAGGGTGAGGTCTTCTTCTCGATGCGTTCGATCCGGTTCTTCTCGACATCGACGATGCCAATGAGCGTGCGCAGGCGGTAACTCTCGCCGAGGTCTTCAAGGATGTCGGCCTCGACTGGCTCGCCGGTCTTCATGTGGAACACATCGCCGCGAGCATCGGGCAGGTCGATGCTCGAACCGACTGCGACGATGGCTGATGCAACGAGCGTGAGTTTCAAGCCGGGCGCTGGCGATCTCATGGTACGGATTATAGGCCCGCCCATGCCGCCGCGTGAAGCTCGGTCTGGGGGGAATCGCAAAGAAAGGCGAGCAGGCCGGGTGGCCACCCGCCTGAATGACGGCGAACTCGCGCCACGCCTTGCCGCGAAGAGGTTACACTCCACGTTCGTTCCGACGATTGTCGGCATTGAGTATCCGGCTGATGGCTGAAAGCTGACAGCTTTTTGAGCACGCTCCGAGGAGACCGCATGATCGATCCGCGCATTACGCAACTGGCCGACGTCTTGATCAACTATTCCTGCGAACTCAAACAGGGCGAGAAGATCCTCATCGAAGCGATCGACGTGCCGCACGAGTTCACCACGGAGTGCATCCGGCTCGCGCGCGAGGCGGGCGGCATCCCGCTCGTCAAGCTCGAGTCCTGTCAGGTCAAGCGAGCGATGATGCTCAACGGTACGCAAGAGGGCTGGGATTTCATCGCCGACGCCGAGAACTTCGTGATGAAAGGCGCGGCCTGCTACATCGGTGCCCGCGGAAACCCGAACGTCAGCGAGCTGTCGGACGTGCCGGGCGACAAGCAGGGACTCTACGAAAGCACGGTGTGGAAGAAAGTCCACATCGAGACGCGCGTCAAACATACGCGCTGGGTTGTCCTACGATGGCCGAACCCTTCGATGGCCCAGATGGCCGAGATGTCCACCGAGGCTTTCGAGGAGTTCTACTTCAACGTCTGCACGCTTGACTATGGCAAGATGTCGCGGGCGATGCAGCCGCTCAAGGCGAGGATGGAACGGACCGACAAGGTGCGGCTACTCGGTCCCAGCGACACGGACCTGACGTTCTCGATCAAGGGCATCCCCGCGATCCCCTGCGATGGGAAGTTGAACATCCCCGATGGCGAAGTGTTCACCGCGCCGGTGAAGAACTCGGTCAACGGCGTCATCCACTACAACGCCCCGACGATGTACCGCGGTGAGACGCACAGCGACATCCGCCTCGAGTTCACCGACGGCAAGATCACCGGCGCGACGAGTACGAACACGACCAAGCTCACCGAAGTGCTCGACACGGACGCCGGCTCGCGATACGTCGGCGAGTTCGCGATTGGCGTGAACCCGTACTGCACCAAGCCCATGAAGGACATCCTCTTCGACGAGAAGATCGGCGGGAGCATCCACTTCACCCCCGGCGCCTCCTACGACGAGGCCCCCAACGGCAACGAGTCGGAAGTCCACTGGGACATGGTGATGATCCAAACGCCCGAGTATGGCGGCGGCGAGGTCTACTTCGACGGCGAGCTAATCCGCAAGGACGGCCTATTCGTGGTAGACGACCTCCTACCGCTGAATCCAGAGAACCTGAAGTAGATGGCGCACTCAGTCAGAGCCCGAAGCGTAGGCGCCGGGTCGTTCGTGCGGAGTTGCAGCGGAAGGGGGGCAGTTCTCAGTTCTCAGTTGTCGGTATTCGAGTTTCACTCGATGGGTGGCCCACCTCCTTTTGGAGGTGGGGGAGTCGATGTTCGACCGCGGATCGCATTCGCGCCTGATCGGCCCCGATTAGGACGGGTGGCCCACCTCCTCCGGAGGTGGGGGACACGATGATCAGCCGCGATGTCAGGCCGCCCAGCACGTTCGTTATCGTCTCCCCCGCGTCCAAAGGACATGGGCCCCCCGTCCTCGTAGGCGGACTTCTCGCACTCAAACCCGCTCGTTTGCGTTCGGGGCTCACGGGGGATTGAGAATGGAGAACTACGAATCGAGGAAGAGGGACGCCGACAAAGGGGCTGACGGCTGAGAGCCTGCGGCTTTCAGTTTTCGGTTTTCGGCCTTCCACCTTTCGCCGTTCCCTCCGCTTCGCCGGTCATGGGAACGAAGCGAACGGGGAACACTGTGCGGCGGATGAGTTGGCCGTCGGTCTGCTTTTCCAGAACGATGAGTTCCTGGGCCTTCCAGCCCGAGCCGACGGGGATGCAGAGTCGGCCGCCGAGGGCTAGCTGCTCGGTGAGCGGTTTGGGGACGTTGTCGGGGGCGCAGGTGACGATGATGGCGTCGAAAGGGGCCTCGCTTGGCCAGCCGCGGTAGCCGTCGCCGATGCGCGTTTGGATTCGGTCATAGCCGCGATCATGGAGCAGTTCGATCGTTTGCTTGGCCAGTGGCTCGACGATCTCGATGGTGAAGACGTTGTCCGTTATCTCCGCCAGCAGGGCGGCTTGATAGCCCGAGCCAGTGCCGATTTCGAGGACCTTTTCGCCTGGGGTCAGTGCCAATAGCTCGGTCATTTTCGCCACGATGAACGGCTGAGAAATCGTCTGGCCGTGGCCGATGGGCAGGGGTCGGTCGAGATAGGCTCTGGACGTTTGGCTGGCGGGAACGAACCAGTGGCGGGGGACGTTGCGCATCGCCGTCAATACGCGCGGGTCGCGGACGCCGCGTGCTTCGATCTGCGTCTTGACCATCTCGTGTCGGTCGGCTCGGCGTTCGTCGGTGCGCGGCAGGCTGGGCGGTTTGGCGGGGCGTGCATCACTCGGCGTGGCGGGGCGGTCGGTGCTGGACGGCTTGCGGCAACCGCCGTTTGGCACTGCGAATAGGGCCATGGTGAGGCATCCCATTGCGATGATCGAACCGACGTGTCTGGTGTTGATCGTCATGATCGCCACCGTTGCGTGCCCCGCCTCTCGCAGGGGTGGGGCACGGAATCGCCCCAAGCCCCCGGCTCTGCCGGGGGGGGGCGGCGCGGCCGACGAACCCGTTGACGTTTTCCAACAGCGGAGCCGGGGGCTGAGGGAAGAGTCAGTAATCATCCACGCCCACTGCAATCATACACGCGCATCCCACGGCGTGTCAGGATTCGGCGTGCGGGACCGCGCCTTTGGCCTCGTCGTTCTTCACGTCCGACGCGATCAGGCCGTCTCGGACCGAGACGGTGCGGCGAGCATGCCTAGCGATCTCCGGCTCGTGCGTCACGAGGATGATCGTCAGGCCGGTCTGGCCATTCAAGTCTCGCAGCAGCGTCATGATCTCCTCGCCGGTGCGCGTGTCCAGATTGCCCGTCGGTTCGTCGGCGAGCAGGAGGACCGGGTCGTTGATGAGCGATCGGGCGATGGCGACGCGCTGCTGCTGGCCGCCGCTGAGCTGATTGCTGTGGTGATGGGCTCGATCAGAGAGGCCGACGCGTTCGAGCATCTCGGCGGCGCGACGGCTGCGCTCCCGTCGGTGGAGCCCGGCATAAGTCAGGGGCAGGGCCACGTTGTCGAGAACCGTGGTCCGGGCCAAGAGGTTAAAGCTCTGAAAGACGAACCCAAGCTGGCGATTCCGCAGGGCGGCGAGTTGGCGTTTAGACAGGCGTGTGACCTCCACGCCCCCGAGGTAGTACTCCCCCCGATCGCAGCGATCGAGGCAGCCCAGGATGTGCATGAGCGTCGACTTGCCCGATCCGCTGGGGCCGGTGATGGCGATGAGCTCCCCGGCGTCGATCGACAGGCTGATGCCGCGCACGGCGGGGACGGTGACTTCGCCCACATGATAGGTCTTGTCGACATCCCGCACCTCGACCATGGGGCCGTCGCATCGGCGGTCGGGGGCGGGGCTGGGGCTGGTTGCGGCCGTGGTCAACGGGGTCACCTTCTGCGGAGCGTGCGCGTCATGTCCTTGCGGGCGTTACTACCCGATCGCCAGTTGCGATCGAGGATGATCGTGTCGCCTTCGGTCACCTCCCCGTCGCGCAGTTCGGTGACCTTGCCGTTGCTCAGGCCGGTCTGGATTTCCTTCTTGACGGGTTGGCCGGCGACGAGGAGATACACGGTGGGCTTCCGCGGCCCGGACTTGTGAGCTGGTGGCCCTGACGCGGCGCTGGGCGGCGTCGGGCTGAAACGGAGGGCCGCGTTGGGGATGCAGACGACTTGTTCGGCCTTGGCCACTTCGAACGTGACGTTGGCCGTCATACCCGGTCGCAGCGCAAGATCGTCATTGTGAACTTCGATGAGTGTGACGTACGTAACGACACCGTCGAGGTCGCTGGCGTCGTATCGGATCTGAGAGATCGCCCCCGTGAACGTGCGCGAAGGATAGGCATCGACGCGGAAGTTTGCCGGTCCGCCCTCGCGGATCAGGCCGATGTCGGACTCGCTCACGTTGGCATTGACCTGCATCCGCTTGAGATCGTTGGCGATGACGAACAGCTCCGGTGCCTGAAGCGACGCGGCGACGGTTTGGCCGTCTTCGATGTTGCGGGCGATGACGACGCCATCGATGGGCGAACGGATCACGGCCCGCTCCAGATCGACCTGGGCGGAGCCGAGCAGGGCGGTCGCGGACTCGACGGCGGCCCGGGCCCCCTGCCAGACGCGCCGCGCGCGCCGCTTGCTGCGTCTGTGCGTAGCGTGTGGCTTGTTCATGAGAGCG
>CAYYPB010000179.1:0-6040 GCA_964473405.1 uncultured Planctomycetaceae bacterium | reverse complement strand
CATCCCCACGGTGGCCGCCGTTTGGCCGCGGGCCGACTGGCCCGAGCGCGAGGCCTACGGCCTGATGGGGATCGTGTTCGACAACCATCCCGACTCGGTGCCCAGCCCCGACGGCGTGCATCCCCGACGGATTCTCTGCCCCGACGATTGGGAGGGATTCCCGTTGCGGAAGGACTATCAGTTCCCCGATTCGTACCACGGCATCCCTGCGGCGAAAGAGTCGTTCAGCAGTGATGTGGTCAACATCGAGATCGAATAGACACGCTCGACCCGCTGAGTTTGGTATAGGATTGCGAGACGATGCAGCTCAAGACCAACACGACGACTGAACGCAACACCCTGGAGAAACTGGCCAAAGAGCGTCTCCGAGACTTCGACGTTCTCAGAACCAAGGGGAATGATCGATTCGCAGCGGCGATTTATCTTGGCGGCTATGCCGTGGAGTGCCTGTTGAAAGCCCACATCTGCAAGAACCTGGATTCCGCAGCTTTGCCAGTGACCTACAAGAGTCACAATCTGATGGCCCTACTGCTACACTCCGGCCTGTACGGCAAGATTCAGGGATATCCAGACGTCCATGAAAGCCTCAAGAAGCTCGACGAGATATGGAACCCGGCGGATGAAGTTCGGAGTGTTCGGTACATTCATGACGCAAGGCGATACGGAAAAACTACGGCTGATGATGTGAACACGTGGCTGAAGCACCGCACGAAAGGCGTGGCACAATGGCTAAGAAAACAACTTTGAGATCGTCCATCAAGACGATCGAAGAGGCGCTACGGGCATTCGTGAAAGACGATAGCCCGTTGCATGTCTTCGTTTTCGAATCGTCCAGGCCCTACTTGCGCGCGCTGATCGTCAATGACCACTTCGTCGATATGCAGGTAAGCACGCGGCAGAATGAAATCTGGGATCATCTAAAGAAGGAGCTGACCCCTGACTTGCTCGACATACTCTGGGGTGTTCACCCGTACACTTGGCAGGAATACGATGAAGAGTACGAACAGTCTTCGTCCTCGGCTGACCCCAGCGAATCGTAGATGATCATCGTCCCGTGGGACACGAACGAATGAGTGATGTAATCCTAGAATCCCGCCCCGACATCGACGCCGACTTGAGTGGCGATCGCATCGAGCAGCAAGACTTCCCGTCGGAAGAGATGCTGATCAACATGGGGCCGCAGCATCCGGCGACGCACGGCGTGCTGCGCATCGTTCTCCGCACCGACGGCGAGATGATCCTCGAGGCCGTGCCGCACATCGGCTATCTGCATCGCTGCGCCGAAAAGATCGCCGAGTCGCTGACGCCGTATCAGTTCATTCCATACACCGACCGGCTCGACTATCTGGCCGGCATGAACAATAACTTGGCCCTGGCGCTGGCCGTCGAGCGCCTGACCGGCCTTGAGGCCGAGATCACCAAACGAGCGAGTTACATCCGCGTCATCTGCGCCGAGTTCAACCGCATCGCCTCGCACCTCGTTTCGTTCGGCACCTACGGCCTCGACCTCGGTGCGTTCACGCCGTTTCTCTATGCCTTCCGCGAGCGCGAGTACATCCTCGACCTGCTCGAAATGGCCTGCGGCGCTCGGCTCACCTACAGCTATATCACCGTCGGCGGCGTTCGCGAGGATCTGCCCGACGGCTTCGCCGACAAGTGCATCGAGTTCCTCGACTACTTCGAACCGAAGATCGACGAGTACAACAACCTGCTCTCGCATAACCACATCTTCGTCAAGCGAACGGCGAACATCGGCGTCATCTCCACGGATGACGCGATCGCCTACGGCCTGACGGGCCCGGTCCTTCGAGCGTCGGGCGTTGCGTGGGATCTTCGCAAGGTCAGCCCCGACTGTTGCTACGACGAGTTCGATTTCGATATCCCGATCGGTCTGGGAACGAAAGGCTCGGTCGGCGACTGTTGGGATCGATACTATGTGCGCATCTGCGAGATGCAGCAGTCGGCCCGGATCATCCGCCAGGCGATCGACAAGCTGCGCGGCACCGAGGGCGAGACCGTCCTGCACAAGAAGGGCCCGCGGATCAAACTGCCGGCCGACGACGTGTACTACGAAATCGAGAACCCCCGCGGCCAGCTCGGGTTCTACGTTCAGGGCCAAGGCAAGCCGATCCCCCTGAGGGTCAAGGCCCGCGGCCCCAGTTTCTGCAATCTGTCGATCACGGAGCACGTCTGCAAGAACGTACTCCTGGGCGACATGGCGGCCATCATCGGCAGCATCGACGTCGTGATGGGCGAGGTGGATCGATGAGACGGTGTTGGATCAGAGTTCGTCCGTTTAGCCTCGCCCCAACGGGAAGCGCTCCCGGTTGGGTCGCGGCTAAACGAGCCACCCACTCTGACACAGGAGCCCATTCGTGAGCCAGATCGCAGTCCCATGGACTGAGAAATCACCCGAGACGCTTCGCGGCTATCGCAGCAAGGCGATCACCTTGCTGCTCGGCTTAGCGGCACTGCTTTTCGTCCCGTTCGTTGCTGCGCTGCTCTGGACACCGTGGAGCGCCGACAACCTGGACGACAAGTTCGTCGCCGTCGTGTGGATTGGCATCCTCGGGGCAGGCCTCGGTGCCCTGACTTTCGCCGGCGGCGGCTTGGCCGTCGTGTTCTATCAGCGGATCAAGCAACTACTGCTGATGCCGTATATGGCATTTCTCATCTTCTGTGGCGGCGTGGTCGGCGTCTGTCTCATCACCTGGCTGTTCTCGACGATATTCAGCTTTCTTGGCGGCATCGCAGCCGGGCCTGACGTCGGCAACGTCTGGCTGATCGGCGTGCCCTACACGCTCTCTGCGCAGGGCATCTGCGACGCCATGAACACCGGCTGTCCGATGTCGGTCCTGACCTCTTACGTCCTGTGGCCGCTGCAATTCGAGATCGTCCGAGATGTCGTCGCGATGGTCGCCATCTTGATCTTCATCAGCCTCGTCGCCGTCGTCGGCATCTGGGCCGAGCGGAAGATCGCCGGCCACATGCAGTCGCGGCTCGGTCCCATGCGCGTCGGACGCTGGCACGGCTGGCTCCAATCGCCCGCCGACGGTCTCAAGCTGATCCAGAAGGAGGACCTCGTCCCGCCCGGCGGAGACCCGATCCTGTTCCGGTTGGCGACGTACATCGTTTTCGTGCCGCCCGTCTGTGCGTTCATCGCGCTGCCGTTCGCGTTGGGTTGGGCGTTTCGCGACATGGACGTGGCGATCCTGTTCATCCTGGCCATGCTCGGTGTCGAAGTCCTTGGCGTTATCCTGGCCGGTTGGGCGAGCAACAACAAATGGTCGGTCTATGGAGCGATGCGTGAGGCGTGCCAGATGGTCTCCTACGAGATCCCGCTGGGCATGTCCCTGCTCGTGCCGATCATGATGGCCGGTTCGATGCGGTTAACCGATATCACCGCCGTGCAGTCGGGCGGGTTTCACGAGTGGCTTGTCTTTGCTAACCCGTGGTGCTTCGCCGCGTTCATCATCTACTTCACGGCGGCGCTCGCCAGTTGCAAGCGTGCCCCGTTCGATTTGCCTGAATCGGAGTCCGAACTCGTCGCCGGTTTCCTCACCGAGTACAGCGGGATCCGTTGGTCGCTCTTTTTCTTCGGCGAGTATGCGGCTATGTACGTCGTGTCGGGCCTGGCCGTGATCCTCTTCCTCGGCGGCTGGTCGTCACCGTTGCCCGCGAGCTGGTTTGCCGCGATGAACCTCGAGCCCGGCTTCTTCAAGACGCTGATCGGCGGGCTGTTCTTCGACGGCCCGATCATCTTCATCCTCAAGGCGTCGTTCATGTTCTTCGTGCAGATATGGGTTCGCTGGACGCTGCCGCGCGTGCGGATCGATCAGGTGCTCTACGCCTGTGTACAGGTGATCCTGCCGCTGATGATGGCGGTGCTGCTGTTGAATACGCTTTGGATTCTGGGCGTGGACCACCTGCAGTGGTCCTGGCTCGTGATGTTGGACAGTGTATTGCACTGGCTGCTCGTGGCGGTCGGGCTCGCAGTGATCGCGGCAATGTTCGCCATCGCGGCCTACGGCTTTGTCAACCGGCGCAGATTCGTCGGTACGCAGGCCGTCGAGGTGCCGCTGCCCGCCGGTTGATGAAGCGACGAATGGGCGTCAGCAACAGGACGAGCCGCGGGCTTTCCCGGCGCGCCGGGACGCGGACGGACAGTGCAGAGTGGCATTCCATCGTGGCGATGCACCGCGCGGGCTGAAGCCTGCGGCTCGAAGAACCTGAGTGAGGTGAGATAACACGCAATGATCGCAGAAGGCGTTGTCGGCCCCCTGGCATTCTACTTGTTCGCTGCGATATCGCTGCTCTGCGCGCTCGGCATCGTCGTGTCCAAGAACATCGTGCGCACGGCGGTGTGTCTGTTCGGCACACTGAGCGGTGTGGCCGGGCTCTACTTTCTGCTGAACGCCAACTTCCTTGCGGCGGTCCAACTGATCGTCTATGCCGGCGGCACGCTTATCCTCATCGTCTTCGGCGTCATGCTCACGAGCCAATCGCCGTGGGTCAGCTTCAAACCCACGCGCACGCAGGCCGTCCTGGCGGTTCTGGTGGCGGTCTCCCTCGCGGTCGGGCTTTGCACGCTGGTCGTCACGGGCGATTGGGGCGGCCCGGATGCCAAGGAGATGACCGCTTCGCCCACGGTCGCGCAGATCGGCGAGTCGCTGCTGCAAGAGTACCTCTTGCCGTTCGAAGCGGCGAGCGTCCTGCTGCTCGTCGTGATGATCGGCGCGGCCTATCTGGCGAAACAGGAGAAGCAGACCGACGATGCTTGACATAGGCCTCAACCATTACCTGATCCTCTCCGCGATTCTCTTTTCGCTGGGGATTCTCTGTATGGCTACGAAGCGCAACGCCATCGGGATTCTGATCGGCGTCGAGCTCGTGCTCAACGCGGCGAATGTCAACCTCGTCGCCTTCAGTCGATACCAGACCGGTGCCATCGACGGCCACATCGCGGCGATCTTCATCATCTTGCTCGCGGCGGCCGAGGCGGCGTTGGCCATTGCTATCTTCATGAACTTCTACAACGCCCTGCGAACGATCGACGTGGACCGAGGAGACGCGCTGCAAGGTTGAGAATGAAAACTGTGGCACAGGCGTCCCGCCTGTGAACCCACCGGCGAGACGCCGGTGCCACAAGTGTGTACGGACGCGCCGCGCCGATTGTGCGGCGGAACGAAATGAGATGGATAACCACACCTTAGAAATCTGTCTGGCGTTGGGCGTTGTCGTCCCGCTGATCAGCTTCGTCATCCTGGCCTTCTGGGGCCCGAAGATCGGCAAGCCGACGGCCTCCTATGTCGCCCTGGCCGCGATCGGGATCAGTTGCCTCCTCGCCACCTATGTCCTCATCAGTTGGTGGGGCCTGGATGGCGATGCCCGAGCCGACCTGACTGGCAACGCCTATCGCTACCACTGGGGCGAGATGGGCGACATCCCCATCACCGTCGGCGTCAAGCTCGACTCCCTCACGGTCATCATGTTCTTCATGGTCACCTTCGTCGCCTCTTGCATCCACTTCTTCAGCATCGGCTACATGGAGGGCCACAGCGACGAAGTCGACGGCCAATCCAAATACCATCGCTTCTTCGCCTACTTCGGCCTCTTCTCGTTCAGCATGTTGGGCCTCGTCGTCAGCAGTAGCCTGCTGTTCCTCTTCATCTTCTGGGAACTCGTCGGCCTCTGCTCCTATCTGCTGATCGGGTTCTACTTCGACAAGAAGTTCGCCAGCGACGCGGCGATCAAGGCCTTCGTCACCAACCGCGTCGGCGACCTGGGCTTCATCATCGGCTTGGCGATGGTCGTCCTCTACCTCGGCACGTTTGATCTGGACCAGGCCGCGGAATACTTCGCTGCGGACTATGCCGATGGCACCGGCATCTTCGCCGCCTCGATCAACCTGTTCGGCTGGCAAATCTCCGGTGCGGCACTGGCCACCATGATGGGCATCGGCCTGTTCTGTGGCGCGATGGGCAAGAGCGCCCAGTTCCCGCTGCATGTGTGGTTGCCCGATGCGATGGCAGGCCCGACG
>CAYYPB010000178.1:0-6083 GCA_964473405.1 uncultured Planctomycetaceae bacterium | reverse complement strand
GGCGGCGGCGAGAGAAGCATGATGAGAACCTGAATAGGGCGAGCGGCCACGCTACGCGCCGCCCCGGCACTCGTGGATGATGCCGACGCGCCCGTGCCGGCGTTCGCCGCGGCCGCGACGGCCGGCCAAGGCTGGTTCTCAAACCTGGAAATGGCCTCGGTTCCGCCGGGCTCGCCCCCGATGGCCGCTCGGTTGCAGATCGACTACGCCACGGGCGTGGCCAACGGCAGCCTCCTCGTGGGCGAGGCGGACCAGTTGATGCTCTCGCACCGCGTCCTCACAGCCACGCCGAAGGACCATGCCTGCCGAGGCTGTCATGCCATGGCCGACTCCAAGAAGCGCGGCGCGATCTGGTTCTCTGACGCCGACGTTCACTACGCATACCAGAACAAGACCAACGACGCCGACCCGAGCAACGATATTCCCCCGAGCGAGAGTACGGCCTGTACGAGTTGCCATGCCGGCGGCGCGAACCACACGATTGCCAAGGGAAACTCCTTCGACGGCTCGGTGCATGATGCCGCGGACTACGAGAACTTTCGCGCGTGTCGAGACTGCCACCTCGAGGGTCCGTCCAAGCATCCCGACGCGCCAACGCCGCAGTTCGACCTACACTTCCCCGAGCAAGTCGTCGGGGACATGATCGTGATCCTGGCTTGCCAGACGTGCCATATCCCGCACGCACAGACCGCCGCCGACCTCGTCGTCGACAACGCAGTCACCGGCTCGACGGTCGGCTATTCGACGGAGGAGTTTCTGTCGGCCGACCCGCTTGACCCGACCGACCCCGACAAGAGCAAATGGTATCCGGCCCTCATGCCGCGGATGGACAGCGATGGTGTCGAACGGCTCTTCCCCGTCAAGCTCCTGCTCAGCGTCTGGTGGGGAGACTGGGACGACAACTCCACGCCCGCTGACCTCAGCGACGACAAGATTGCCCCCATCCCCTTGTGGCGCGTCCGCCAGATCACCGGCAATGCACCGCTGCCCGTCGTCACCGACGACAACGGCGACGGCAAGATGGAGGTCAATCGCCCGGCCGAGATCGACGCCTACATCCAAGCCCTCAAGGGCAACGACAGCTACGGGCGCCAAGTCGCCGCGAGGCCCGTCCTGGTCAAAGGGCGGCACGTTTCGTACGAAGACATCGGCCAGCCCGACAACGTCAACACCTTCGCGTTCGAGGGAACCGGCATCGTCGTCGAGTCCATGCACGCGTTCGGCATCGATCACAACGTCCCCGTCGCGGGTGTGGGCTGGGGCAGTGACGACTACGGCAATTGGGGCTGCGGCCACTGCCACGAGTTCCAGAATGGCGGGCAGCCCACGGTCGTCATGGATCGACTCATCCTGGTGGATCCGTTCGGCCCGGACGGCCAGCCCGTGTACGAGAAGGTCGAGGACATGAACAACTTGGTCCCAGGGTAAGCAGTGTTGCAGGGGCCTTGAGGAGACTACTGACATGCGAGTCCATCGATTCGCCACCGCGATGACGGTCTTTGTCGCCGTTTCGTTCGAGACCACTTCCATTTGCTTCGCCGACTCTCCGGGCGACTTCGACGCCACGCAGTACGTCGACGGGGATGACCTGGCGATCTTCGTCGGCGATCTCGCCGGGCCGAGCACTCCGCCGCTGTCGGGCGGCCTTGCCGATCTCGACGGAGACGGGGATGTGGACGCCGCCGACTTCGCCCTGTTCCAGACGCTCCGGGGCCACACGCCCATCCCGCTAAGAGATGTGCGCGGCGATCGGATCGCCGCCGACTCCGCCGCTCCGTACAACGGTCGCCAGACCTGCGGCACGGCCGGCTGTCACGACGTCGATCACATCGCCAACGGCATGATCCATCAGCAGGGGCGAACCGACGCCGCCGGCAACATCATCATGCAGGACGATTTCCACGGCGACGGACAATGGTGGGTCCGCTCGTCCGGCATGTACGGTCGATGGTCCGGCGGCGGCGGCGGTCTGAATCGCCAGTTCTCCGGCAAGACCAACGCCAATGAATCCGTGATGGACAGCAGCGCATTCTACTGGACGTCACACTGCGGCGGGTGCCACGCCGGTGGCGGCGGTGCGGAGTTTGATCGCGACGGCCAGCGGTTCTACGACGAGGTCACAGGCCTGTTCGGCTACGAAGTCCTCGGCCTGGGCCCCGATGACGTCCTTCTAGACGGTGACTACGCGTACATCGACGCGGACAACAACGGAGCCCTGCAGCCCTCCCCGTGGGACGCGACGGGCGTTGCCGCACCCGAGTGCCTCCACTGCCACCGCGGCAACCGAACCTACGTCGGCTTGCAAGACATGCATCGCGAGTGGCGAGGCGGCGTACTGGCCACTGAAGACAGGCTCGTCGATAGCCAGGGCCAGCCCGTACGCGCCTTCGCCGCAGCCGGGACGGCGGGCCAGGGTTGGTTCTCAGCCCTCGACCTCGAGAGCGATCCGCCCGTCCTGCAGATCGACTACACACCCGGCGTCACCGAAGGCAGCCTTCTGCTAGACGCGGACAACACCCTGTTGCTCGACAACGACTTCCTCGTGCGTCCCCCGCGCGACCAAGTCTGCTGGGGCTGCCACCTGCCCGGCGGCTTTCAGGGCAAGCGCGGCACGGTCTGGTTCGACGAGCGCGACGTGATGTACGCCGGCTTCAACAACCTCCGCGACGACGATCCAACCAACGACATCCCGCCGGAAAAGAGTACGGCCTGCAACCGCTGCCACCCCGGCAACATCGACCACAACTTCGCCAAGGGAGACTCGCCCTACGCACGTTTCCGCGACGAGATGGACTGGGAGGGCTTCCGCTCCTGCCGTGAATGCCACCTGACTCACATCGGCGGCGTGGCCAACGCGCTGAAGGACCCCGAGGCACCCGACGTCGCGGGCGGGACCGACACGACGGCCGTTCATTTCGCCGGCGACGAGATCAACGGCCCGATGGCCAAGATGTCCTGCCAGGCGTGCCACGTTCCCTACCCGCTCTCGCGGGCGAATCTCGTGACGGATCGCACGGTCACCGGCACCGCCATCACCTATCTGACGGACGCCTTCCTTTCGGCGGATCCGCTGGACCCGACCCACACCGACAAGACCAAGTGGTTCCCGACGCTCGTCTGGAAGACGGACAGCGATGGAGTCAGCCGCCTCTTCCCTCAGAAACGGGAGTTGGCGATGTACTGGGCCGATTGGGATCAGGCCGGCACACCCGGCGACCTGAGCGATGACACCATGCAGCCGATCATCCTTTGGCGCATGCGACAGATCACCGGCAACCAGCCCCTGCCCGGCGTCACCGACGACAACGGCGACGGCCTACCCGAGGTGAACACGCCGGCGGAGATGCTGCTCTACATGACGGCCCTCAAGGGCAACGACAGCTACGGGCGCCAGGTCGCCGCCAACCCTGTCCTCATCAAGGGCGCGCTCGCGTGGTTCGAGGATCCCGGCTCGCCCAATGGGGTCAACTCGTTCGAATACGCCCCCACGGGCTTGTTCGCCGAAGGCTTCGAAACCTTCGGCCTGGATCACAACGTCCTGGCCGCGAGCGACGCCTGGGGAGCCGGGGAGGACGGCTGCATGGACTGTCACCGCTCGGATGGTCAATCGCCCGTCTTCGATCGGAAGATCTTGATCGACCCCTGGGACGCAAACGGCGATCCGGTCTACGCAACCGTCGCGGAGATGACCGGCGTCGACACGGCGACCTATCACGGTGCGATCACCCTGCTCGACGCGCTGGGCAACCCGATCACGGCCGGCTCGACCGTGCCCTACAGTCCGCGACAGACCTGCGGTACGGGAACCTGCCACGACGTCGACGAGATCGCCAACGGATTCCTCTTCCAACAAGGCCGCACCGACGCCGCCGGCAACGTCGACATGGCCGACGACTACTGGGGCGATGGGCGGTTCTGGGTCAAGAGCGGCGGGCGCTACGGCACATGGGGTCAGTCATTCGTCTATCAGCTTGCGGCCAAGAACAACGCGCACGAGTCGATGATCGAGCAAACCACTTTCGCCTGGGTCCGCGACTGTAGCGGCTGCCATGCCGGCGGCGGGCCCGGAGAGTACGACCGCGACGGAGAGTTGCTCTACAACGAGGCGACCGGCCAGTTCGGCTGGGAGCTCTCCGGCCAGACGCCCGACCTCCACGGCGACTACGCCCTCATGGACTACGCCACGGGCAATGTCAGCCAGGCCCCCTGGAACGTGACGGGCCTGTCAGAACCGGACTGCCTCTTTTGTCACCGCACCGAGCGAACGATCACGCGGGCCGGTCCGCGAGGCTGGCCAGTCGAGGACGGTTTTCGCAGTCCGCGCGGTGACATGAACTGGGCGTGGCGCAAAGGCACGCTCGGTGCCGGGTCGGCGCTTGAGGATCTCGCCGGCAATCCGGTCCCGGCCTTCGCCGCGGCAACCGTGGCCGGCCAAGGGTGGTTCAGCGCCATGGACCTCACGACCTCGCCACCGACGCTCCAGATCGACTATCAGGTCGGCATCACCGATGGCAGTCTGTACACCGATGACATCGACACTGTCTATCTCACGCCGACGTCCATCACCAAGCCCCCCACCGACCGCGTTTGCCTCAGTTGCCATCCGATCGCGACGATTACGGGCACGGTCTGGTTCGACGATCGCGACGTGATGTACCGCCGGTTCAACAACCTTCACGACACCGACCCGACGAACGACATCGCGCCGGAAGACAGCACGACGTGCAACCACTGCCATCGCGGCGGCCTGCACCACAACTTCGCCAAGGGCAACAGTCTGCAAGTCCAATGGCGCAACGAGCAGGACTACGACGGCCTCAAGACCTGCAGAAGCTGCCACATCGCGACGCTGCCGGATGGCTCGCCGAACCCCGGCCTGGACCCGACCGCGCCGGTCTATCCCGGCACCAATGCCGCCCACACCGCCTGCGAAACGCACGACGCGATGGGGCGACTGTCGTGCCAGTTCTGCCACATCCCTTACGCGCTGGCGCCTGCCGTGATCTTCCGCGACATCACGATCCCCGGTGCCGTCGGCAGGACATCGCAATACTACTCGGCCGACCCGCTCGACCCGACGAACCCCGACAAGAGCGTCTGGTATCCGTCGTTCGCCCAGAAGTTCGACGAGGACGGCGTCAAACGCCTGTTCCCCGCCAACGTCTGGATCAACATCTATTGGGGCGACTGGGACGAGAACGGTACGCCGAACTTCCCCTATGACGACGTGATCGCGCCGATCCTCTCCTGGCGAATCACGCAGGCCATCGGGACCGAGCCGCTACCCATCGTCACCGACGACAACGGCGACGGCGAACTGGAAATCAATCGGCCCGAGGAAATCCTGGCGTACATCACGCTTCTCAAGGGCAACGACAGCTATGGCCGTCAGATCGCCGCGAAGCCTGTCCTCGTCAAGGGGAATCGCTTCTGGTATGAGGACGCCTCTGAGCCCAGCGGCGTCAACTCCTACATGCACGTCGACAGCGGCATCGAGGTCTCGGCCTACCCCTACCGCTGGGGCATGGATCACAACGTGCTAGCGGCCGACAAGGCATGGGGGAACACGGTCAACGGCCAGCGATACGGCAGTTGCGACCACTGCCACAATCCCGACTCACCGGTCATCGATCGGCTCATTCTCGTCGACCCGTACGATGTCAACGGCCAGCCGGTCTATCAGACGGTGAGGGAGTTGTTGAACCTCGCGCCACCGCCGTAGGGTGTGATGAGGCGGATTCTGACGGAGCAGTGAGAGCGATTGCGCCGGTCGAGCGACTTGGCGGCGGGGTTCGGAGAATCTCCGGACCGACGACTACGGTTGCTCTTGGATGGACGCAGGGACAGCGCCCGCGCCACAGGCGCCCACGCACTTTCTCAACCGTGGATCGCAGGTGCTGATGTGGTTGACAAACCACTCGGCGATGTACTCTTGCACGTCCATCGCGAAGCCGACGGTCGGCCCCTCCTCGGCCAGTTCCGCTTCGACCTTATCCAGGTTCGCCAGGAACTGGGCATGGGCCTCGCGATTGTGTACTGGTTCAGCCTGAACTGGAGAGCGGCCTGTTTTGAGTTACGCACAT
>CAYYPB010000177.1:0-6116 GCA_964473405.1 uncultured Planctomycetaceae bacterium | reverse complement strand
GATGGGCATGACGGCCATGACGGAAACGACCGCGACGATGACTACAACAGCGTGCGGGCCGGCGAGTTGCTCATCGAGTTCGATGACGTGCAATACGTCGCCTACTGCGTCGATCTCGACAACGAGATCAAGGACGTGTGGGATGCCGACTTCGAGCCTGTCAGCTTCATTAACGGAGGTATTCAGGTCGCTTGGCTCTACGACATGTTTGCTTCTCTGGTGAGCACCAACGTTGAGGCCGCCGGCCTTCAGGTCGCCATCTGGGAACTCGTCGAGGACTTCGACACCCTCGATCTGTCGGGCGGGAACTTCAAACTGGAGGGCCCTGGGAAGGTCGCAGCGGCCGCTCAAGGCTACCTGGATGCCCTACCTGCCGACCTGTCGGGTTACACGACGAGTTCCTTCATCCTGGCGTCCAATGGTGAGTGCGATCGAAGCCAGAACCTGATCGTGCCCGAGCCGGGGACGCTGGCCATGTTGGCCCTTGGCCTGCCGATGATGCTGATCAGACGCCGCGATGGCGCCGCTGCCTAGACAAGTCGGGCGGGATTCACCCGCCTGCTTCTGCCAACACAATCGACTTGCTCCCAGGGTCGCCGATCGTCGGCGGCCCTGTTTTCTTGTTGCTGGGGGAGACGAACGAGCCGAGATGCTCGCGTCGGGGACAACGAGTTCGCTGTCGCTAGGCGGTGGAATCCACGGGCACGGTTCGCTCCTGGAGCAACTCGCCTTGCACGCTCAGCACGAAGTCCATGACCGGCGTGTGCGTGCCCGCCTGTCGTCGGGCTTCGAGTACGGACATCAGAATGCCCGAGCAGCAAGGCACTTCCATGCGTGCGACCGCGATCTCCTCCGGCTCGTTGAGCCGCATGATCTCGGCGAGTTTCTCGACGTAGCCGGACGTGTCGTCCAGCTTTGGGCAGGCAATGACAACGGCACGCCCTTGTAGCATGCGCGGATGAAAGTCCGCGTAGGCGAACGGCACACAATCGGCGCAGACGAGCAAGCGAGCGCCACGCAGCACGGGCGCAGATGGCGGTATCAAGCGGAGTTGGATGGGCCAGTGCGACAATTCGGACCGAGTCGAGCCGCTCGGTGAGGCGGGGGCGGCCTCGTGGCCACCGCTACGAGGGTCGGTCCGGCCAAGTTGGGCAAAGCGTGCGGATGGACAGCCGCCGGTCGACGGCGATGAAGGGGCGAAGGTCGCCAGTCGCGCGGAAGGGCAGCCTGCCGGTTCCGCGCGCCGTCGTGAAGCTTCCGTCTTGCGAACGTGGGCCATGGCGGCCCGTTCGTCGAACTCCGCCACGTCGCGTTTCTCGATCCGAATCGCATCCTGCGGACAATGGCCCAGGCAGTCTCCGAGCCCATCGCAGAAGCGATCATCGACGAGGCGAGCCTTGCCATCGACGATCTGAATCGCTCCTTCGTGGCAAGACGGGATGCACTGTTCGCAGCCGTCACAGTTGTTTTCGTCGATGATGACGATTTCACGGAGCATGGCGTCCTCTTCCGTTTGGGATTGTCGCCAGGTAGCCTCAGGCGGCGCCGCGATCGGTCTCTAGGTCTTGGTATACAGATACTCGTTCAATTCGCCGACCGTCCGCTCGAGATCCTTGATCGTGCCCTTCATGGCCGCGGCATCAAAGGCCATGATATCGCGAGCGGAGATGATGCCATAGAGTCGCCGATCTTCGACGATCGGGCGGGTGGCCCACCTCCTCTGGAGGTGGGGGAGGCGATGATTCGGTTGCCCGGAACGTCATCTTCGCCGCGCCCCTACACGTTGATCATCGACTCCCCCATGTCCAAAGGACATGGGCCACCCATCAAACCGAACCGCGACCGTGAGGGAGTGGCCGATCCGGGCGGCCGTCGGCCGCTTCCTGACGGGCGCGGTTCGGATAGCCCGCGGGAACCGCGTAACCCGCAACATTGCGCGTGACGCTGCACTAGGTCTTGGTGTATAGATACTCGTTCAATTCGCCGACCGTCCGCTCGATATCCTTGATCGTGCCTTTCATGACCGCGGCATCAGAGGCCATGATATCGCGAGCGGAGATGATGCCAAAGAGCTGTCGATCTTCGACGATCGGCAAATGCCTGATCCGCCTGTCCGTCATCACGGATCGACATTCGACGATGGACGTGTCTCGCCGGCAGCAGATCATCGCTGAGGTCATGATGTCGGCGACGCGCGTCTTTTCGGGCGGCCGGCCCGGTGCGACGACGCGAGTCAGGATGTCTCGCTCGCTGAGGATGCCGACGGCCTTCTCCCCGTCGACGACCACGAGCGCTCCGATGTGGAGTTCGCTCATCCGTTTCGCCGCCTCGGCGGCCGTGTTGTTCAAGTCGACGACTGTAACGTCGTGACCCTTGGTATTCAGAATGGACTGGGCTGTTGGCATTGCGATTCTCCCTCAAGGCGATCAGACACTTCAGAATCTGGCGGAGCGGAGACGATGGTCGCTGAAACGGCGAGTTGCCGGGGCCCGTGTGGCATGATCCAAGAAGATGCGTGCCACAGGCAAACCCGCGCGATTGAGCAGGCGCGATCAAACCAAGTAGGGTTCAGCCTAGCAGCGAGCAGGCCGCCGCTGCAACCCGAGACCACAGTGAACGGCGGCGAGGAGAATCCTGACGGGGTGGTGTGTTCTTCTCGCGGAGGGACTGGCAGGGCATGCTGACGGGGCGGCCGTGCGGTCCGCCGCGCGCCAGTGACGCCGCTCACCCCCGGATAGCCCTTGGGCGGCGGCGTCATTGGCGAGCCGCTATCGGTAGGTGTGGGCTTCCCGGGCCCTGAAGCCGATGAGGACGCCTGAGCGTCCCCGCCGCAGCGGAGCTCATCAGAAGTCTTCGAGCCCCGCATCGTCCTCGAGGCTCATGAACTCGTCGGGTTTGCCTGCCGGCGCCGACCGTGCGCCAGATCCACCGCCGGCGTGAACGGGTTGCGGCTTGGGAGCCTTGGACGTCTTGTTGCTCCAACGCTTCGGAGCGGCTGTACTACCGCTTCCCCTGATGATGCCTGCCAGTTCGTCCACAATGCCCTTGAGCGCGCCAGACTGTGCGGAGAGCTGCTCCGAGGCCGAGGCGGATTCCTCAGCGCCGGCTGCGTTCTGTTGGGTCACCTTGTCCATTTGGGAAACGGCGGTATTCACTTGGTCCACGCCCTGGGCCTGTTCCTGGCTGGCCTGGGTGATCCCGTTCACCAACTCGGCCACCTTGCTCACGTCTGTCACGATGGCGCTCAAGGATTCGCCTACCCCGCGGGCAACGTCCGTGCCTTCCTTGGCCTTGTTGACCGAGTCACCGATCAGGCCCGTGGTTTCGCCGGCGGCTTGCGCGGCTCGTTGTGCGAGGTTGCGTACTTCATCCGCGACGACCGCGAACCCCTTGCCATGTTCACCCGCCCGGGCCGCTTCCACGGCAGCGTTCAGGGCGAGCAAGTTGGTCTGGAAGGCGATCTCCTCGATGACCTTGATGATCTTGCTGATCTTGCCGGACGACTCGTTGATCGCGCTCATCGCCTCGTTGAGCTGAGCCATGGTCTTGTCGCCGTTTTGTGCGGCCGTCTTCGCCTGGTCGGTCAGCTCGTTGGCTTGTTTGGCGTTTTCGGCGTTCGTCCGCGTCATCGCCGACATCTCCTCCAACGCGCTGCTGGTCTCCTCAAGCGAGGATGCCTGTGTGCTGGCGTCTTGGGCCAACTGCTGGCTGGACGATGAAACCTGGCCGGCGGCATCGTTGACTTGGTCCGCCCTCTCGTTGAGGCCGGCGATGATCCGGTTGATCGGCTTGGTGATCGAGCGAGTGATGACGGTTCCGAGAATCGCGCAGAGGACGACGCCAGCCGCGAGCAGGATCCACTGGACCTTCATCAGGAAGGCGGTCAGGGTCTTACCTGCCGCCATGTCAGTGGCCATGAGCTGCTTCTGGCTGGCGATCATGGCGTCGAGGTTCTCCTTGATCGCGAACGCCGTCGGTGCCGCCTTCGTGCCCAGCCATCGGTTGGCCATGTTCCACTCATCACCGCCGCGAATCTCGAACATCTTGGGCGGCAGCGGGTCGAACTCCTTGCGGGCTGCGGCGAACAGCTCGTAGGCCTCGGTTTGCTCGGGCGTGAGGAGGTCAAGCTGTTCGGAGAGGTCGCCGAAACGCTTGGTGTTCTTGGCCCAGAGCGTGTCGAACCGTGCCTTGAAGCTTTTGTCGCCCGATAGCAGATAAGCACGAATGGCACCCAGTCCCAAGCCCAGCGTGCCGCGCGTGTCGGCCATCATTCCCAAGAGGGCCTTGCGTTCGGGCGTGCCCTCCTCCTCGGCTTCCAGATCGATCATCTTGGTGATGTTGGTCGCCAGGATCTTCGCCTTCGGGGCAGCCTGCTGGAACAGAATCCGCGTGGCCGGCGTATTGTCGACGGTCTGGGCGATGTTCTCGATTTCCAGTTGGTACGTCTTGAAGTCGGCGAGCCTTGCTTCGATGATCGCCAGCCTCTCGATGTTCTTCGGGTCCGTCCAATTGGCGGCGAACTGCTTCATGTCGGCCATTGAAGGCTCGATCTCGTCCGACCATGCCTTGGCCCGCTCTTCCTTGAACTTGTCCTTGCCCAGGATGATCCATCCTCGCAGCGCCGCCAGCGAGTGGTTCATTCCGTTCAGCATGCCCAAGCTGGCCTGAGCGGTCGGCGCACGCAGATCCATCACGCGGTTGGTCACGGCAGTGGTGCGTTGCACCTGCCAGATCGTCGTGGCCACGGCACCGACGAGGACGAGCCCCACCATCGCGTAGCCCATTCCGATTTTCGCCCCTACGCCTTGGTTGCGGAATACTGACAGCATCGTGATTCTCCCTTGCGACTGGCCGTGGGCTCGGGGATCGCCACCCTGAAGTACTGGCCGAAGCCGACGGTCCGCTTCCTCATCCGGTAGGCTCGATCGTCTTGTTTCAACCTGATCGGCTCTCAGCAGGGGGTTCTGGATATCCCCCATAGTCGTTGCGAGTGACCCCCGCGAGTTCTCGGGCTTGCAGGTAGTTCTCGGCCGTAGGCGACAGGCACGCGGGGGCCTTCCAGGCGATGAGATTGCCAGTAGTTGCTGCGGATCGTGATTGGCTCAGGGGCCCGAGAATGTCACTTTCGAGCGATCCGATCCGCTCTGCAATGGCTCGATTCGTCGAGCGACGGCCTCGGCGACTTGCTCGACCGCGAGGTCGCGCATACACGCGTGGTCATGCGGGCACTGGGAGCGCTTGCGGAGATAGCACGGCGAGCACGCGATATCGGACAGAAGAACATCGTCCAGGCGACCGTACGGGCCCGTTCGGTCGGGATTGGTCGGGCCGAACAGCGCGACCAGCGGGCGGTCGTGGGCCGCAGCCATGTGCATGGGCGTCGAGTCGGCCGTGATGACGATCGACGCTCCGTCGATGACGGCCGCGAGTTGTCGCAGCGTTGTGCGACCGCACAGGTTCGCCGCCGAACGAGCGGCATCTCCTTGAACACCTGATCCTGAGCATCCGCGTGGCTCACCAAGAGAATTGTGGCACAGGCGTTCCGCCTGTGGTCCCGCTGGCGAGACGCCGGTGCCACAGTTTGGTTGCGGCTGCGAGCGGGCGGCGCTGGTTTCAAGGGCGCTCGCTTCGGCCGCGCGGCGTCCGGCCTCCACATCGTCGGGGCCGCCGACGAGGACGCTGGGCAGGCCGTGACGTTGCTGGAGGAGTCGTGCGAGTTGGCCGAACCGTTCGAGCGGCCAGCACTTGGTCTCCCATCGCGTGGTTGGCACGAGAACGGCGTAGCGGGCGGGGGCCGTGTCGTCTTGTTGCCTGATGCCGGCCCCTCGCAGTAGTGCCGCGGCGTGTCGGCGGTCGTCGGCGGTCGTGGCGACAGTGAGGTCGAGCGGCCCGTCGTCAAACCCCAGCAACTCACCGACGGCGTAGTTCTTGTCCACCGCGTGTGCGTCGCGATCGAGTCTCGCAATACGACGATTGTAGAATATCCAGGCGAACTCTCGCGCCTCGCGAAAGCCGATGCGCGTGGAGGCACCGCTGGCGAGCGAGAAGAACCCACTACGCACGAGCCCCTGCAAGTCGAGCACGAGTTGAAACCTCCGCCGCCGCAAGCCTCCGAG
>CAYYPB010000176.1:0-6124 GCA_964473405.1 uncultured Planctomycetaceae bacterium | reverse complement strand
ACGCGGAACGGCCCGATCATCGAGTTCCCCCCATCTCCGAAGGAGGGGGGCCACCCAACTGCGACTCATATGACAGCACCACGTCGCTACCGAGTGAAGAGCCGCGGGCTTTCCTGTGGATAGGTAGCGCTGCCACACCAAGCGACGGAGACACCCGCGTGTACATGCCAGATATCACGATGCACGAGGCCGCGACATTGGAGGAGGCGACCGCGCTGATGTCGCGCTACGCTCCCGATGCGCGGTACCTCGCCGGTGGGACGGACCTACTCGTCGACCTCAAGGCCGGCCGAATCAGCGTCCAACATGTCATATCGCTCGGCCGGATCGAGGGTCACGATGACGTGACGGTCACGGACGACGGCCTCCGGATCGGGGTCATGACGACGATCACCCGCCTGTGTCGAGCCATCGATGCTTCGGGCCCGTTCGCGCCGATTCTGGATGCCTCGCGCGAAATGGCCGCCCAGCAGATCCGCAACATGGCCACGGTCGGCGGGAACCTCGCCAGTGCCGTGCCTTGCGCCGACTTGCCGCCGATTCTCATGGCCATGAACGCTTTGGTGGTCATCTGGTCTCCCGGCGGCGAACGAACGTTGCGACTGGACGACTTCTTCGTCGGCCCGCGCCAGACGGCCTTGAAGGGGGACGAAGTTCTCATCGCCGTCGTCGTACCGACACCCAGGTCAGGGAGCGGGGCGGCCTATGAACGGTTCGCGCTTCGCCATGGCAATGCCATCGCCGTCGCGGGCGTCGCGGCGGGGCTTTGCATGGATGACAACGATGCGGTCCGCGAGGCTCGTGTCGTTCTCGGTGCCGTCGCACCGACACCGCTGCCGGTCGAAGCGGCCGCCGACTGCCTCGTGGGTCACCCACTTGATGCAGACAGTTTCAGCAAGGCGGCAACGGCCGCCGCCGCCTCTGCACAACCCATCTGCGACGTTCGCGGCACGGCGGACTTCCGGCGAGACATCGTCGGCGTCCTCACCCATCGCGCCCTCGCCAAAGCCCACGCCCGGGCGAAGGAGGCCGTCCAATGACTGCCACGGCCACACTCGATATCAACGGTCAGCGCTACCATGCGGCCGTCGACCCCGGCGAGTCGCTGCTCGACGTCCTGCGCGACAAGCTGCACCTGACGGGCACGAAGAAGGGCTGCAATGTCGGCGACTGCGGAGCCTGCACGGTTCTCATCGATGGCGAGACAATGAACGCTTGCCTCGTGATCGCGTCGGAAGTTCAGGGCAAGAAGATCACCACGATCGAGGGCCTCGCCGAAGGCGGAGAGCTATCGCCTATCCAACGCGCGTTCGTCCACGAAGGCGGCGTTCAGTGCGGCTTCTGCACGCCCGGCATGGTCGTCTCCGCACACGCCTTGCTCGAGCGCAACGCCCAACCCGACGACGACGAGATCAAGGACGCACTCGCCGGAAACCTCTGCCGCTGTACGGGCTACGGCGGCATCATGCGAGCCGTCAAACGCTGCGACAACTACCGGCCCGACGGCACGTGTACCAAGAAAGAAACGTCGGCACCCGGTTCGGCCACCATCGCCGCCGCACCGACCGGCAAGTTTGACAGCGTCAACGTGTCCATCCCGCGCATCGATGCCGCCGCCAAGGTCACCGGCCGAGCGATCTACACGGCCGACGTCAAGTTGCCCAACATGCTCCACGGCCGCATTCTCGGTTCGACCGTCGCCCACGGCATCGTCAAGCGCGTCGACACCTCCAAGGCCGAGGCCCTCGAAGGCGTCGTCGCGGTTCTCACGGGCGCCGACGTGCCTGACACGAAGTACGGCGTGTCTCCGGCCCGATACGACGAGTACATCCTCGCCAAGGACAAGGTCCGCCACGCCGGTGACGAGGTTGCCGCAGTCGTCGCCATCGACGAAAGGACGGCGGAGAAAGCCCTGAAGCTCATCGAGGTCGAGTACGAGGAGTTGCCGGTCTTGCTCGACCCGTTCGATGCCATCGCCGACGGCGCTCCGCAGATTCACGAGCGCTACAAGGGCAACGTCAACACGCATGTCGGCCAGGGCTTTGGCGATGTCGAGGCCGCCTTCGCCGCATCGCACCACGTTCGAGAGGAGTGCTTCACCGGAAACACGATCTATCAGTCACCGCTCGAGCCGCACGCGGCCATCGCCGCCTGGGACCACGACGGCACGCTCGTCCTCTACACCTCGACGCAGGTCCCCCACTATGTTCAATACATGATGGCCCATGTGCTGCACATTCCGCTGGGTCAGGTTCGCGTCATTCGACCGGCTGTCGGAGGCGGCTTCGGCGGCAAGGCCGAGACGACGCCGCTCGATTTGTGTGCGGCCCTCTTCAGCAGAAAGATCGGCCGGCCCGTCAAGATGGCCTACTCGCGCGAGGACATGTTCCACCACGGCCGCGGTCGACATAAGCAGCACATGAAGTTCAAGCTGGGCATCGACGCCGAGGGCAAGATCACGGCGTTCGAGAGCCGCATCCATCTCGACGGCGGGGCCTACTCTTCGTTTGGCGTTGCCACGGCCTACTACGCCGGTAGCATGATCCCGACATTGTACAACATTCCCAACTACAAGTACGACGGCTATCGCGTCATGACCAACAAGCCGGCCTGTGGAGCGATGCGGGGGCACGGCGTTCCACAGCCACGCTTCGCTTTCGAGTGTCTGCTGAACATGGTCGCCGAGGATGTCGGCATCGATCCCGTCGAGATTCGCAAACGCAACGCGATGACGCCCAACACGATGACGGTCAACCAGCTCGACATCGGTAGCTGCGAGTTTCTGGCGACGCTCGAGGGAGTCGAGGAGAAGAGCGGGTGGAAAGAGAAGTATCGAAGAGCCACGGGCTTTCCCGGCGCGCCGGGACGCGGTGCTGCGGATGGTGAGAACGCCGAGCAATGTGAACGACCGCGCGGGCTGAAGCCCGCGGCCCATTGGTCGAAGGGCATCGGCATCGGCTCCGGCGGGTTCGTCTCGGGTGCGGGCTATTGCATCTATCGCGGCCAGGTCCAGCTCTCCCACGAGAAGCCGCCCGAGCATTTCCAGAAACGATCCATCTTCCCGCACTCCAACGCCATCGTGAAGATCAGCGAAGACGGCATGGCTGCCGTTCTCATGATCGGTGCCGCCGACATCGGCCAGGGTAGCGACACGGTTCTGGTCCAGATGTGTGCCGAATCGCTTGGCATCCCCACGACGCGCATGCGGATGCGCAGCGAAGATAGCGATATCTCACCGATCGACCTGGGGGCCTACTCCTCGCGCATCACGCTGATGGGCGGCCACGCCGTCTCGCGCGCCGGGGCGGCGTTGCTCGACAAGCTTCGGCCCTATGCCGCCGGGATGCTCGGCTGCGAAGAAGCCGACGTCACGGCCCGCGACGCCAAGATGTTCGCTTCCGCCGACCCATCCACGACCGTCCCCTGGGAAGAGGTTGCCCGTCGATATTTCAACGACAACGGCCCCCTCGTCGCGACGGGTTGCTACAAACCGCCGGACGGTTTGGGCGGCGACTACAAGGGCAGCACCGTCGGAACGAGCCCTGCCTATTCGTTCGGCTCGTGCGTCTGCGAGGTCGCGGTTGATGTGGAGACCGGCAAAGTGAAGATCGAGAAGTTTACCGACTATCACGACTGCGGCACGGCGATCAACCCGCAGTCCGTCCACGGTCAGGTCGAAGGTGCCGTCGTCATGGGGGCCAGCGAGACGCTCATGGAGGACGTTCAGTTCGACGAGAAGGGGATGCTTCTCAACCCCAACCTCCACGGCTATCTGACGATGACGATCAAGGATGCCCCCGAGATATTCAGCGGCATCGTCGATTCGTACGAACCGCGCGGTCCCTTTGGTGCCAAGGAGATCGGCGAGGGTAGCACGCTGCCGGTCCTCGGTGCCGTCGCCCATGCCATTGCCAATGCCACCGGCGTTTGGATCAAGGACTTGCCGATCACGCCGGAGAAGATCCTCAACGCGATTCGCGAGAAACAGAAGACCGAAGAAACCACCCACGCATGACCCCGGCGCCACCGACCGCGTCGGTGGCCGTCAACAGGAGCTCTACGGTATGTCGAAATCCATCGACTGGTACTACCATCGCAACGGCTGAACGTCTTGCACCAAAGCGCAAGGGTTCCTTGCCGACAGCGATATCAAGCCCAAGAAGACCGACAGCGCCGCCGCGAAGCTCGGCAAGGCCGACGCACTAAAGCTAGCCAAAGCCGCCAACAGCGTCGTCGTGGCCAAGGGGAAGAAGATCACGGCCTTCGACATGAAGAAGGACGCGCCCACGGACGCGGCCCTACTCAAGGTCATGCTCGGCCCCACGGGCAATCTGCGAGCCCCCGCCATCCGCCGAGGCAAGACGCTGTTGATCGGGTTCAACGCGGAGTTGTACGAGACCGCGCTGGGATAGCAAAGCCCACGGATTCCGATCCCCGGCCCGTTCACGCGTGAGGAAATTCGCTGATCCGTGGGATGGTTCACGGAGGATCGTTCGTCGATCCGTGGGCGTGTCCGGCGGCAGGCCCGCGCTTCGGATCGAAGAAGTTGATCATCAAGCTGTAGAAGTAGTCCCGCGCATACGGGGCGAAGCCGACATGCCCACCACCGGGCAGAACGATCCCCGCCACACGCGGATTCTCGACGGTCGCTAGCAGTGTCGCCACATCCTGCGATGATGCCAACGGGTCGTCAGCCCCATGCACGATGAGCAACGGGACGAGGATCTCGTCTAGCTTGTCGCCTACCTTGCGGTCGCGAAACGGCACTAGACGCAAGAAAGCCAGGGCGTCATCCACCGAACCCTCGTAGCTCACCGATGACTTGGCGAACTCGAACTCGATCAGCTTCAGCAAGTCGCCGCACACTTCGGGATGATGTTTGAGGATCATCCGATCCCGAACCGTGTCCTGCAACACATTCAGCGGCGGGTTCGACAAGAATGCCCACGGGCGTTTGATATCCTCGATGATCGCCTCGAACGTCAGCGTCGGCGAGAATGCCATGATCCCGGCACGATAGCGGCCTCTGCCATCGTGCGGGCGAAGATGCTCCTGGAGACGATCGGATACGTTCGGATGCTCGCCCGCCCTGGCATTCTCCCAGGCCATCACCATCGCAATGTTCGCCCCCCAGCAATAGCCGATCAAGCCCGTGCGGCGAACTTCCGGTTTGGCTTCGAGCCAATCCGAAACCGCCATCAGATCGCCCGACTCTAGGATGCCAAAGGTGAACGGGGTTGTCGGATACCGCGCCTCGGTCTGGCCGTGGCCACGCAACTCTATCGCCAGGGCATGCAGGCCGAACTGCCTGAGCGCCATGACGATGTCTCTCGTCCGCGTCACGGAGTTGTCACCACTGAGGCCAGGCATGACCACGATGCAGTCTGCGAGGAGAGGCGAGCCATCGGCATCCCGGGCAAGGCCGAGGCGCCCCGACAACTTGAGTTGGTCATCCACGGGGATCCAGACATCCTCGAAGCCGGGCCACGAAGGCGCCGGCTCGTCGATCGCATAGCTCGCGCCGCGACCCTGAACGGTGTGGACCAGACCATCGAGGTTGTGCCAGATCGTGTGTTTCTTGTCGCCGTCGAGGCCGAAGTGCCCGAATACGTCGACGGGTTGGCCTCGAGAATCCGTGAGATCGGCGGTCAGGAGCGCGGGTGGATCGCCCGACGGCAACAAGTGCGCAAGCTCCGCGTGAACGCGATCGAGCCAGCCCCGTGTCGAGCCAGAGTCAGTCGCAGCCCCGGGCACATCAACAAGGGTCACGCGCTGGGCATCCACCTTGAACGAGGTCTCCGAGAGACAGCCCGGCGCGCAACCCAGCAACGCGACGAGTACTGCGACCTTGAGCGCGAAACCCCCATGCAGAAAGCCACTTAGTGGTGAAAGCCGGTAGCCCTCGGCACAAGCCGTGGGCGGGGTGACGTGCGAGGATCTGCTCGCCACGGAGGGGCGGAAAACAGGACCGTTCTTAGTCTTTCGCCCTTCCGGGGCTGGTGTGTTCGTTCGCGCTTCTCCCCGCGGCTTGTGCCAATAGCCTCGACACAGCTTCCCCGATGCGGGCGAACCGGCCCCGGAGGGGTCGCGGGCAGTAGCCACGGGTGGAGCGCAGCGGAACCCG
>CAYYPB010000175.1:4362-6148 GCA_964473405.1 uncultured Planctomycetaceae bacterium | reverse complement strand
GCGAGCCGCTGAGGCGAATGAGCCGTCAGCTGGTTCGTGAGCCTATTGACACGGCTGAGGAAACCCGTCGCTGACGCTCTGGGCTCTGACCTGCTCCCTTGCGCTCGGATCGGAATCGAGCCACCGGGTCGGGATTGACCACAGCTAAGGGATCGCGCGACAATAACATGGCTGATTCTGCTCGGCGGTGTCCCTACTGGGTTGCCGTTTGGCGGATCGACGATTCACGTTGTTTTTGCGCGGTTCCTAGGTCCGATATATGATAGGATAGGATGACGGTAGGGGCTTCATAGGCCGTTCACAGCCCCCGGTGCGTCGCGAATAGCGGTCCGCTCTTCTGGAGGTCAAGGATGATGTCGCTTGGAATTGGATGGTTTCGACCGGGTCGTTTTCGTTTCACCTTTGCTCGATGCTTCGCCAGGCCGGCCGCCGTTGCGGTGCTGCTGGCGACGATGATCGCGGGCTGCGACCCATCGGTTGACGCGCCGCGGAGAACCGTGGCTGACAAGCCGCCGGCACCTGTTCGCTCTGTGTTCGCCGACTCGGCCTATGCCTATCACTATCCGCCGACACCGCCTGTACTGGATTGCCAGGGGCTCAAGAAGTTCGTCACTGGCTTTCGCCACCATGTCGTCGTGCTGGAGTTTTGGGGCTCGTGGTCACGGCAGAGCCGGGAGGAGATTTCGGCGCTGGCCGACTTGCACGGCGAGCTTCACGACCGGGGCTTGCGCGTTGTGGCGTGCAGTTTCGATCCGCCCGACGAATGGACCATGCGGACCGTCCCGATTCTCCAGGGGGCCGGGGCGAACTATCCCTGCGTCGTGATGACGCACGAGACGCGATCGCAGTTGCGCGGCTGGCTGGGCGAGTCGTGGAACTTCGACTTGCCGGCTCGATTCGTTCTCGATGGCGAGGGGCGCATCGTCGCTCGCGCGTTCAGTGGCACGCCGGTCACGACTGTTGCGGCCAAGGCTAGAGAGACGCTCGACGTGGGGCGATTGGTTGCCGCGAGGTCCGCTACGAGTCGCCTGAAGCTTCGCGCGCGACTCGTCAACACGACGACGGGCGGTTCCGAACCGCTTCCGCAAGCCGTGGCGGATGTGGCCAGCCCTGACTTCCTGGCGCGACAGATCGTGTCATACGCCGCGGCACGGATGGATCGGTCGGCGAACCGGCGCATCGCGGTATTGCCGTTCCCTTCGTCAAAACGTCGGGGGCAGGCCGGGCCGTTGGGGTTTGATATGGCTCGCAAGGTCGTTTCCGGTTTGCGAGATCGCGGTTTCCACGACTTGATGGGGCCGGTCGAATCGCAGCGGATGATCGAGCGGGCCGGCATTTCCGCGATGGCGATCGACTACGATCCGTTGGTGACACGCGGGCGCATGAACGCCGACTATCTGATCGTCGGCTGGCTCAAGGGTGATGGGCTGGACGCAGGCGGCTCTCCGTCGCGGCTCGCGGCCGACGGCGGTGAGGAGAACCCCGGCGCTGATTGAGCGAAGCGTGGTTGTGTGCCTCGGCAGTGGCCTGCGCAAGGGCCAGCCTCTCCGAACGCGGTGAGCGGCCGGAGAGGCTGACGAGGGTGGAGTGGGTTCTGTGGGGCCGCGGTGCCACGGAGGGCACTGCGATCAGCCGTGCCGGTCAGAGCCGCGACCGTAAGGGAGCGCTGCCCGCTCGATTGCCGGGGCCCTCTGTGCTGTGCGATGGTCGCTCCCTCACGGTCGCGGCTCTGATCACTGCCTGCGGCTCTGATCACTGCCTGTGGCTCTGATCACTGCCTGCGGCT
>CAYYPB010000175.1:0-4262 GCA_964473405.1 uncultured Planctomycetaceae bacterium | reverse complement strand
GGCTCTGATCACTGCCTGCGGCTTTGATCACTGCGCGGGGCACATCCCTTCTCAGGCCTGAGTTGCGCTACTCCGCCTTCACTTCGACCAGACTCTTGTACTTCTTGTAGAGATCGGGTCGGGCCTTTTTCAACTGCTTGGGTGCATCGTACTTCTCGACGAGCTCGTTGTCGCCGCGGCGGATCGTGACCGTGATCTTGCCGGTCGGATCGACAGTGAACCGCGTCGTTGCACTTTCCGCGGTGGCCTCGACGAATCCACTCGACTTGCCGTTCTCGAACGGGTCGTACAGCCTCTTCTTGAAGATCTCATGGCTCTCCTTGAAACTGCTCATCTGTTTGTGCAACTCGTCGATCGCGGCGTTGAGATGATCGGTGTCGATATCGATGTCGAGGGTGAGGTCTCGGATATCCCCGAGGTCGTGCAGGCCATGTCGCTTGCCATGATCGCCGAACAGGAACATCTTGTGCAAGCGGCCGTGTGCGCCTCCGATCGTGGGGTCCTTGTGGCCCCCGAACGACTCCGGGTCAGCCTTCTCGAAAGCCTCTCGATCGGCGTAGGTCTGCGTGGTCGTCTTCTCTTCGCCGTCGGCGTTCGTGGTCTTCGTGACGGTGATCTGGCCGTCGTCGCCTTGCGTCACCTCCATGCGTATGCACTTGCCCTCGTCCAGGAGTTGGAGCTTGTACTGCTGGCGAGCTTCGGGAAAGAACTTCCCGTGAATCGAGAGGTTGAGATCGTCTCCGTCTACTTCGGGCATGACTTTCCAGATGTCACGCAATTCGTGGAGGCCACCCAGATCGCCGAGCCGATCAAAGGTCCACACGCCGTCGTCGTCCTTCTGGAGCATGCCGCCGCGGAAGAACACGTTGTCCTCCGAGAGCCCGTCGGGCGCGACCTCGAACTTGTACTTCATCTTGCCGATCGACTCGGGACGTTCGGCGATCGTGACGCTCGCTTGCGTGGGCCTGCCGCCGCGAATGAGCGAGAAGGCGTGCGTCTCGTCCGGCTCGAAATCGCGAACCGTGTCCAGGAACTTGCCCACGTTGTCGGTGGCCTCTGTGCCATCGATGTTGGTGATGACGTCATACTGCTCGAACCCGGCCTCGTCGGCGGGCGAGCCTTCGGCGATGTTCAGAACCATCTGCCCGATGCCTTGCTCCAGTTGCAGATGCGATGCGAGCGGCTTGGGGACCGGGCCGAACCGGATGCCGAGCCAGGGGCCGCCGGGTTCGATGTCACGCTCGGCGATGGACACCACGATGTTCGCCAGGCCGTCCGCGGCGGAGGCATCGTCATCGTCCGATTCCGCAACGACGTGAACGATCTTTATCTCGTCGGATTCGACGACCTGGGGCGGTTGATCGTCGCAGTTCCCCACCACGACAACCTTGAGGGTCTTGCCGTCCTCGGGCGTGACATCCGCGGAGGCAGACTGGACGACCACTACGCACGGCTCGAGGCCGGTCAGCGTGGCGGTTAGCATGGGCGGGACGAAGAGCCCCGTGGTGGCCGCAAGGATGATTTGGATGGCGAACATCGTTCAACACTCCTCTGTAGGGCGGGCCTTGCCCGCTGTGTTCGACGCGTCGAGAAGACTGCGGCGGGGCAGAGCCCGCCCGGCGCTAGAAATCTCCAGAAACGGGAACGACGCGGCTGGATTGGCGCTGTCGTTCGAAAATGTAGATGACGTTCGGGTCCTGGCCGCGAATGCCGATGACGTCTCGATGCACGTTGCCGATGCGTCTGCGAGGGGAGAGGTCGGCATCGCGATAGTCCACGAAACGGCTGGGCACGATGGCAGGCACACGCCGTCCGCTCGGTGCGAAGGGCCGGCTGTGCGCGATGCGGTCGGGCCGCCCATCGGAACTCGGCAGAAGGAAAGACAGCAGTAGCACCGCCGCGGCCGTCAAGGTTGCGCTGGCGACCCCGATCCAGAACCCGCGATGCGACTTCCGCACGACAGTGGGGCGCGTGCCCGCCAAATCAGCGCGCAAGCTGTCCGCTGAAAGTCGATCAAGCTCGGCGTAGTCCGTCAGTAGGCTCCTCGCGGCGGGATCGGACGCCAGGATCGCGTCGAGTTCCGAAGCCTCGGCGCTCGACAGCTCACCATCGAGGCGGCGGCAGATCAGCCGTTCGATCTTGGGCTCGGTGTCGCTCGGGTTGTGCGTCTCGTCGCTCATCGTGCCTTTGATGCGCCCGTTGGCCCAAGGTCTTTCAGCGACGCTCTCAGAAGCCGTCGGGCTCTGACCAGTCGCGTTTCCACCGTGTCGATCGGCAAGTCCATCGCCTCGCCGATCTGTGCATAGCTCCAGCCTTCGAGGTGACGGAGCATGAACGGTTCTCGGTATATTTCCGGCAGGGCCTTGATCGTTCTCAACACCCTGCGATGCTGCTCGGCGACCGAGGCCGCCGTGGCCGGGTCGCTGGACCGGCTTGCCACGGGCTCAACCACGCTGAACTCGATGTGGCGTTGCCGTTCGCGCGTCCTCTTGATGCCCGCGTCGATGGCGGCGTTCTTGGCGGTCCGATATAGCCAGCCGCGCCATCTTGCCGAATCGACGAGCGTGTCGATCTGCTGCCAAACCGTCGCCCAGACTTGTTGGGCGACATCTTCCACCAGGGCCGGGTTTCCCACGGCCGCATAGACGACATGACGGACCCAGCCGTCGTGCCGGCGGACGAACACGTCCAGAGCACGGCTTTCTCCCCGTTGGGCTGCCGCGATCAGTGTTTCATCGCCTTCATTGCCACTGAACGCCATTACCGTGCCCACTCTAGAGATCAAAGACGGTCCGGAGGGCTTGCCCCTGTCAGTACTATCGCGAGAAACCCTCAAAATGTTCGCCGGATGATGACGGGTGAGGGGCTTGACTATCGTGTATTACAAAGTAATACTCGTGGTAGAGGAAAGCGCGTACTCCGCCATGAATCGTCAATGCACATTCTGTGTCGTAGCGGCACTGCTCGCGGGCCTCGTCGTGGCCTGCGACAGGGCACCGTTGCGGTCCGCGACCTCCGCCGCGATGAAGGTTGCCGTGAGCATCCCGCCGCAGGCACAGTGCGTCGAGCGTATCGGGGGCAAACACGTCACCGTCACGGTCCTGGTCGGCTCGGGCCAATCCCCGGCGACCTACGATCCGACGCCCCGGCAGCTCAGCGCGATGGCCTCCGCGTCCTTGTACTTTCGTATCGGCGTCGCGTTTGAGGGCCGCTTCATGGACGTCCTCTCCTCGACGTGCCCCAAGCTGAAGATCATCGATACGCGGCAGGGCATCACCCGACGCAGGATCGATGGGCCCTGCAATCACGGGCCGGGCGAGTCACATGACCATCATGCGCACGGCGAGGCCGACGATCCGCACATCTGGCTCGATCCGAATCTCGTGAAGACCCAGGCCAGGACGATCTGCAAGGCGCTCTCCGCCGCCGATCCGTCTCATGCCAAAGATTTCGAGCGGAATCTCGCGGCGTTCCTGACCGACCTCGATCAGTTGCATACGCGGCTCACCGAGCGATTGGCACCCGTCAAGGGGCGGGCGTTCTTCGTGTTTCATCCCGCGTTCGGCTACTTCGCCGATGCCTACGGGCTCCAGCAGGTGGCCGTGGAAACCGGCGGCCGGAGCCCCAGCGCTCGGCAGCTTGTCTCTCTGTCGGAGCAGGCCGAGGCCACGGGTGCTACATGCGTCTTCATTCAGAAACAGTTCGCCGCCGCAAGCGCAAAGGCCGTGGCCGACGCGATTGGCGGGAAAGTCGTTTCGCTGGATCCGCTGGCTCGCGATCTGCTCGCGAATCTCGATGAGATGGCTACGCGGATTGCCCTATCGTGGGGTGAAGCCGCCGCGAGGTCGCCACGTTGAACGCGTCGCCTGTCATCACGATGGACGGTGTATCGTTCGCCTATCAGGGCGGCGACGCGGTGCTGGATGGCGTCTCGCTGGCGATTGCCACGGGTGATTTCGCTTCGATCATCGGTCCCAACGGCGGAGGCAAGACGACGCTGCTCAAACTGATGCTGGGCCTGCTCTCGCCGGCTGCTGGCGACGTCCACGTCTTCGGGCGGTCGCCTGTCGAGGCCAGGCCGCGCGTCGGCTACATGCCGCAGCATGCGCGGCTTGACCCGCTGTTTCCCGTGAGCGTTTTGGATGTGGTCTTGATGGGGCGGCTCGGACGGACGGTCCGCATCGGCTCGCAGGGGGGGGGGAAGCGCGCCGCCCCGGAGGCCCGGCTGCGCCCCCGGGCGGTGTTGTGTGTGGCGCCGCGGC
>CAYYPB010000174.1:0-6160 GCA_964473405.1 uncultured Planctomycetaceae bacterium | reverse complement strand
CCTATAGGTGTAACCCAAACGGCCGGATTCTCCAATTCCGACTGAAGCAGAACACGAGCTTCAGCCCACGCGGGGCTTCCAGGCGAGGGAACGCTGCTCTGCGCCGCACGTCCGCGCGGGCTAGAGCCCGCGGCTCGCCCATTGTTGGCAACGTAGCGCTGCCACACTGCCCACGAAGCCCGTCCGCCATTCCGCACGCTCGACAATTCGCCTTGGCAGGTTACATTGGCCCTTTTGCTTGTGGAGGGGCTCGGCGACCCATGCGAATTCTCAGCGGCGTACAACCTTCGGGAAAACTCCATCTCGGCAACTACTTCGGGGCGATGTCGCAGCATATCGCCGGCCAAGTTGAGCACGAGAGCTACATCTTCATCGCCAACTACCACGCCCTGACCACGATTCAGGACGCGCCGCGGCTGCGAGACCTGACTCGCGATGTCGCCATGGACTACCTCGCCCTGGGCCTCGACCCGGCCAAGGCCTGCCTCTTCCGCCAAAGCGACGTGCCCGAAGTGACCGAGTTGAGCTGGATCCTCTCCACCGTCACTGGCAAGGGCCTGCTCGATCGGGCCGTCAGCTACAAGGACAAGATCGCCAAGGGCCTCACGCCATCGATGGGGCTCTACTCGTACCCGATCCTCCAGGCCGCCGACATCTTGATCTATCGCAGTGATGCCGTGCCGGTCGGTAAGGACCAGGTTCAGCACATCGAGATGACGGCCGACATGGCCGGCTATTTCAACAACACCTACGAGTGTGACGTGTTCGTGATCCCCAAGGTCAAGTTGAACGCCGCGGCGGTCGTGCCGGGCCTCGATGGCGAGAAGATGAGCAAGAGCTACGGCAACACGATAGACTTGTTCGACGCGCCCAAGAAGACCAAGAAGCGGATTATGAGCATCAAGACCGACAGCACCCCGGTCGAGGATGCGAAGGACCCCGACACCTGCAACGTCTTCGCGCTGCTGCGACTCTTCGCCGACGCCGACGAGACGGCCGAGTGGGCCGGCCGCTATCGCGCCGGTGGCATGGGCTACGGCGACGCCAAGAAGCGCGTCGCGGAACTGTTCGAGGAGAACTTCGGCCCTGCGCGCGAGCGACGCGCGGCCCTGGAAAGCGACCCCGACGCCGTCGAAGACGTCCTGGCCGAAGGCGGCAAACGAGCGCGAGCCGTGGCTCAAGGCGTCATGGCCCAAGTCCGCCAGGCCTGCGGAATCGCCACGGCGTCGTGCGGCTGAAGGCTCGCATGGATGGACACTCTGCCAGATGCTTTCTGGATTCTCCCTCGGCTCTGGGGCAGAAATCACTGGCCTGGACGGCGATCCTGTGTTAGGATAGTATTAGGTATTCCATGAGCAAGCTGTGGCCCAAGGTGATCCGCGATCCGGTGCACAACATCATCTCCTTCGAGGAAGCGGAATGGGACCGGCTTCTGCTCGATTTGATCAACACTAGGGAATTCCAGCGCCTGCGGCGGATTAAGCAGCTCGGGATGAGCGAGTTGGTTTTCCCGGGGGCGAATCACAGCCGATTCGCCCACAGCATCGGCGTAATGCACGTCGCGCGGCGCATGCTGGCTCGTCTGGAGCGACTGGTCGAGGATGGGATCTCCGATCGGGATCGCACGCTAGTCCTGGCGGCGGCTTTGCTGCACGACGTGGGACATGGGCCGTTCTCTCACGCGTTTGAGAAGGTCACTCTTCAGAAGCATGAAGCACGGACGCTCGAGATCATCCAGAGTGAGGAGACTGAGATCGGCAAGCGGCTGCGCGAGTACGATCGAGAATTGCCCGATCGCCTCGCAGTTTTCTTTGACGAGGACATTGATGAGGAGTCTCACGAAGCATCGGAAGTACCCAGGTACCTCACTCAGGTTGTGTCCAGCCAACTCGACGCCGATCGATTCGACTATCTCCTGAGAGATAGTCACGCGACGGGTACGAACTACGGCCGATTCGACCTCGACTGGCTGCTCTCCCACCTGATGCTTGATGGCGAGCGGGGCCGGTTCTTCGTCGGCCGAAAGGCGATAGATTCGGCGGAAGCGTACATTTTTGCTCGCTATCACAGCTACCGATCCGTGTACTTTCACAAGACCGTTCGCGCCGCTGAGGTGATGGTCCGGCTTTGCATGAAGCGATACAGATCGCTATTGTCCTCAATCGACTCGGAGAGAAGGCGGCGCGAAGTGTGTCCCGATGCGCCGCCCGCGGTTTACGATGCATTCACATCCGAGAACCTCCCGCTCGAGCGATTCCTCCACCTCGACGACCATGCGATGATGGAGTTCTTCAAGGCTTGTAGTGCCTCCTCGGATCAGCTTTTGCGCGATCTTGGTTCCGGCCTGACAAACAGGAAGCTCTATAAGGCAGTCGAAGCCTCCGGCTCGGAGGGTGTTGCCATCGCCGCGTTCAGCGATGAAGCCCACGCTCTCGTGAGACGAAAGAGAATGGATGAGGACTTCGTCTTCGTCCACGATACACCCGCCAATACGCCCTACAAACTGTATGACCCGGATGATGACGTACCGGCCGCGCAGATCTATGCTGAGGCCCCAGATGGTCATCCTACCGAGATCAGCCGGGTAGCCAGGCCGTTGGAGAAGCTCCGAGAGCGTTTTACGCTGACTCGCTACTACGTTCCAGAGACCATCCGAGATGAGATCGACGCGATCGCGAGTCGCACACTCAGGGAGGAGATGTCATGATCGAGAAATTTCGGTACTTGGCCGCTGTCATCGCGGCGCACCCGGATCGCCAAGTAGTCGGGCGGACCCGCCTCCAGAAGACTGTGAAGCTCCTGCAGCGAATCGGCGTCCCCATGGACTATGACTACATGATTCACTTCTACGGTCCCTACAGCGAGGGTCTGCAATCCGACATAGGGCTGCTCGAACAATTGGGCCTCCTCGAAGAGAACGAGCGACAGGGCAAGGGTGGCCCGTATTTCATACTCCAGGCAACAGACGACGTGCGTAAACTCGCCGATGCGGACGAGGTGGCGCAGTTCCAGCCCGCCATCGACATCATGAGCGGTACGGATGCCGTCATTTTGGAGCTTGCGGCAACCTACGACGCCTTCCGCGAGCTGGGCGATGACCACGATAAGGCGACGATGCGAGTGCGGCGCAAGAAAGGCCCAAAGTGCGACGAGGGGCGACTCGCACTGGCCATGACGCTGCTTGGGAAGCTCGGCCTTTCAGCCGCGTGAAGGGCACGCACCACAACTCGCACTCAGCGAGTCGACGAGAGTGACGCAAGCGAATTGGGGCCTCGATTACATGCCTGACTACCGCGTACAAACTGACGTTTACAACGGTCCGATGGACCTGTTGCTGTATCTCATCAAGCGCGATGAGGTGGACCTTCATGACATTCCCGTCGCGCGGATCACGCAGCAGTATTGCGAGTATGTCGAGTTGCTGAAGGTGATCGATCCGAACGTCGCCGGTGACTTTCTCGTCATGGCGACGGTCTTGATGGAGATCAAGTCGCGGATGCTGTTGCCGCGCCCGGTGGTCGAGGCCGGCGAGGAAGAGGATGATCTCTCCGACCCACGCCTGGAACTCGTTCGGCAACTCCTCGAGTACAAGAAGTTCAAGGACGCCTCGATGGAACTAGGCGAAGCCGCCGCCACGCAGGCTCAGAGATGGCCGAGGGTGCCCGCCAAGATCAGGCCCCAGCAGCCCGCTGAAGTGGACATCGACGAAGTACAGATCTGGGATCTCGTCGCGGCGTTCAACAAAGTGATGTCGGCGATCGGGGCCGGAAGCGCCACGCATGACGTGGTTTTCGACGATACCCCGATCTCGCTGCACGCGGCAGATGTCATAGACCGGCTCGACCAAGCCGGTGGCGAGATGGGCTTCGAGGCGATCTTCGAGGGCCGCACCAAAGTCGAGATGATCGGTCTCTTCCTGGCGCTGCTCGAGTTGATGCGGCAGGCCCGCGTCCGCGTGACGCAGGTGACGTCCAACTCGTCCATTCGCGTCCTGCTGATTTCGGCGGAGCCGATCCACGTGGGCGACGAATGGGAACCGACCTTGGAAGAAGCGGTCGTCGGCGAGGGCGTCGTCGCCAACAACGCAGAGCCCGAGCAGACCGCCGAATCCGAGCGACCCGCCGAACCTGCCGAAGAGGCTTCACCAGACAACGGCATCACACGGGAGTAGAACGCTCGACCTCACGGCACCGCCGCCTATCGGCTTGCCGTCTGGCGGACCAACCGTTCGCCTCGTTCGAGCATGAATCGCAGCAATCAGGAGTCGCATCCCCATGACACCCACACAGAGACTCGCGGAACTTGGCCTCACACTTCCCGAACCGCCGAAGCCCGTCGGTTCTTACGTTGCGGGTTTGCGAACCGGCAATCTCGTCCTCGTCAGCGGCCAGATCCCGATCGAAGCCGGCGTCATCACGGTCGCGGGCAAGGTCGGCAGCGACGTTAAGGTCGAGCAGGCCGCCGCGGCCGCCCGAAAGTGCGCCCTCAACGCCCTGGCCATCGCGGCCGACACCGCCGGTGGTCTCGACCAGATCGGTCGGATCGTGCGGTTGGCGGTCTACGTCAACAGCGCCCCCGGTTTTACGGATCAGCCCAAGGTAGCCAATGCCGCCAGCGATTTGATGGTCGCGATCTTCGGCGACGCCGGCAAGCACGTTCGCGCGGCCGTCGGCAACAACGAACTGCCGCTTAACGCCGCGGTCGAGGTCGAGCTCATGGCCGAGACGAACGGAGGAGCGGCATGAGCGGTCCGGCCCTGACAGATGGCGTATTGCGGCCCGTTTGGTGGAACGATCAGATCTCGCCGCACGGCGGTCTCGACTTGATCGATCAGACGCGCCTGCCCGCCGAACACGTTGCCATCTCCTGTACGTCGATCCAGTCGGTCTGGGACGCCATCAAGCACTTGCAGGTCCGCGGTGCGCCGGCGATCGGCGTCGCCGCCGCCTACGGCGTGCTGGTCGGCCTCAACGAGTTTTCGCCCGGCGATGGCAACTGGCCCGAGTTGCTGAAAAAGACGTGCGACTTTCTGGCGACCAGCCGTCCCACGGCCGTCAACCTGTTCTGGGCGCTCGACCGCATGAGGGCCAAGGCCCAATCGCTCGGCCGTTGCAGCTGGGCCGAAGCGAGGATCGCGCTGCTCGATGAGGCCCATCGCATCCGAAACGAAGACGCCGCGATGTGCCATGCCATCGGCGAAAACGGTCGGCACCTGATCCCCGACGGCGGCGGCGTCATCACCCACTGCAACGCCGGGGCCTTGGCGACGAGCGAGTTCGGAACCGCCCTCGCCGTCATGTACGCGGCACACCAGCAGGGCCGACGATTCAAGGTGTTTGTCGACGAGACGCGCCCGTTACTGCAAGGCGCTCGGTTGACGGCCTGGGAGTTGTCCGCCGCAGGGATCGACGCGACACTCATCTGCGACAACATGGCGGCTGTTGTGATGCGGGAACGCCGGGTGAATCTCGTCGTCACGGGAGCGGATCGCATCGCAGCCAACGGTGACGCCGCCAACAAGATCGGCACCTACGGCCTGGCGGTGTTGGCGGCCGCGCATGACATTCCGTTCTACGTCGCGGCCCCGAGCTCGACGTTCGACCCGAGTCTCAAAGACGGCGACGCGATCCCCATCGAGTATCGCGACGAGGCCGAGGTCCGCACTGTGATGGATCACACGATCGCACCGCCCGAGATACCGTGCTACAACCCGGCCTTTGATGTCACGCCGGCCCGGCTCATCTCCGGCATTGTGACGGAGAAGGGGATCGTCACGCCCGTCACCGCCTCGAACGTCAAGGCAGTCCTCAATCGCGGCTAGTGCACGTGCACGCCTCGTCTTGCGGGTTGACGAGGTATCCGGGTCTTTGTGGTCCCGGCGTCCCGCCGGTGGAACCACAGGCGAGACGCCTGTGCCACAGGACACGCTAAACCCGCAGAACCAAGTGTGACCATGCACTAGTTCGCTCCGTGAATGATCGAGTGGCCCCGTGGGTCGTCTCGCGCCGAGCTGGCGATCAGAGCCGCGACCGTCCGGGAGCGAATGTTGTTCGGCTGCAGGGGCTGCCCGACGGGCGCGGGCTTGTTCTCGGGGGGGCGTCCCCGCGCGCCGGGGAGCCCGCCTCCAGCGAATTGCGCCTGGATCGCACCGGTTGTATCC
>CAYYPB010000173.1:0-6210 GCA_964473405.1 uncultured Planctomycetaceae bacterium | reverse complement strand
CCACCTCCAGAGGAGGTGGGCCACCCGCCCGCAGATTGAGATGGAATGAAGCACTAGGGTGCCGCCCCGCTGGGCGTCACGACGGTTTGGGCTTCGAAGGTTCGGCCGGAGAGCAGATCGGTGAAACTCACCACGACGGTAACACGATGCGTCGGTGGCCGCTTGGCCCCCGAGGCCCAGGGCACACGCAGGGTGTAGTGCGAGGTGAGGAACCGACCCATCCAGCCGGCCTCCAGATCGGAACGGCCCATCTCCAGGCGACCGATCTCCTTGGCCCCGTCGGCGGCGGCGAGATCCAGCAGTCGCACGCGGGCTAGGCCGGAGGCCCTTAGCGTGCCGCCAAACTGGTCCAAGGGCTTGAGGTAGACGACGACACCCTCGTCGATGCCGTCGTGGTCCATGTCATAGCCGCCGGAGAGCCCGTCGATCTCGATCGCATTGACGTGGACCAACTGGTCCACCGCGCGGTCGCCATCGAGGTTGCGGAGGGATTGAATCGTGCCGGACAGGTCTCGGAGCTGGCCGTCCTTCTGGGCGAGCCGACCAGCCTGCATGGCTACTTGGTCTTCCAGCTCGCTAATGCGCGTCAGCCGGGCGCTGTCCTGGCGTGCGGCGGAGCCGTTGCAGCCGGGTGCAACCCCCACGACCAGGACAACCATTCCCAAGAACGTCGTCCGCCAGAGTGGGCAGACGCTGCCGACCGATGCCACTAGTCCTCCGAAGAGGGTCGCGGCGCATGCTCGGGCTGTTGCTCGAGAATCTTGTCGACCAGTCCGTATTCGAGCGCTTCGGATGGAGAGAGCCATAGGTTTCGATCGCAGTCTTTTTTGATCTTCGCCGTGTCCGTTCCGCTGTGCTTGGCCAGCACACCGTAGAGTATCTCGCGAAGGCGTAGGATCTCCTGCGCCTCGATGGACAGGTCCGTCGCGGCCCCCTGCATGACGCCACCGATGAGCGGCTGGTGGAGCAGCACACGCGAGTTGGGCAGCGCGTATCGCTTGCCCTTGGCACCACCGCACAGGAGGATCGCCCCCATGCTGGCGGCCATGCCGATGCAGTAGGTCGCCACGTCGCAGCGAAGGAACTGCATCGTGTCGTAGATCGCCAGGCCGGCCGAAACGCTGCCGCCGGGCGAGTTGACGTAGAAGTGGATGTCGGCGTGCGGATCCTCGTTCGAGAGGAACAGCATCTGCGCGATCAGCACGTTCGCCGTCTCGTCATCCACGCCACCGCCGAGGAACACGACGCGATCCTTGAGCAGTCGCGAGTAGATGTCGTACGACCGTTCGCCGCGACCGGTCTTCTCGATTACGAACGGGATCAGTGTGGAATTGCTTGCCATGTGGCACTCCTTCGCCATCGGCGACTCGGCCGAGGGGGTTCGTTGACCTGGGATTCATCGCTGCGGCCCCGACCTCGCGAGGTGGATCGGCCACGCGGGGCCGAGGACGGCCCGGCTCGCTAGCGGTCGAACGACTATGACTTCTTCTTGTCCGTGTCCTTGTCGCCGGACTCGCCGCTGGTGCTTTCCAGTATCTCGTCGACGAGGCCCCATTCGACGGCCTCCTTGGCGTCGAGGAAACGATCCCGTTCGGTCTCCGCCTCGATATCCTCGACCGGCTTGCCCGTGTGCTCGGAGAGGATGCGATTGAGGTTCTGCTTGTCCCGAATGATCTCCTCGGCCTGAATGCGGATGTCCTCGGCTTGACCGGTGATGCCGCCCCAGGGTTGGTGGAGCATGATCTTGCTGTTGGGAAGGGCGAATCGCTTGCCCTTGGTGCCGGCTGTGAGGATCACGGCCCCGCCGCTGGCAGCCTGGCCGATGGAGTAGGTCGCGATGTCGCACGTGAGGAAGCTCATCGTGTCGTAGATGGCCAAGGTCTGGTCCACCATGCCACCGGGGCAGTTGATGTAGAGGTGGATGTCCTGGTCCTTCTTGACGCTCTGAAGATAGAGCAGACGCATGATCACCAGACTGGCCACATGCTCGCCGATCGGGCCGGAGAGGAAAATGATGCGGTTTTCGAGGAGCATGTCCTCGATCGACATCTCGCGATAGCGTTGGTACGGTGGGCCGGCCTGGGCGTGATTCGCCATGACCGGGGGCATAACCAGGGGGTTGATGATGCCGCCGTGCGCACATCCTCGATCATCCATGAACGATTCCCTTATTTCCGGCCGCTCTTAGGTCGATTTTCGGGCCTGGCCGATTGCCGGCTCTCGTGGCGTGCCGAGCGGCCAAGTCTTGGCAACGCACGCCGACGGTGAATACATCGTCCATGAGGACGGGCCGCGTTAGCAGAGGGTTGCTCGGATTGCGGCGTTCCGAACGACCGCAGAGAGCCACCTGCCGCGACAAGGCTGCGGCCCGACGGTAGCCTCCCGGGGGCCACGCCAGAACGGCATGAATCGTCGATCCTCCAACCGGCAAGTCAGTAGGGACGCCGCTGGGCACAATCGGCCCTGTCATTGTTGCGCGATCCCTTGGCCCTACTTCTTGTTGGGGGTCTTCTTGGCCGCTTTCTTCGTGGTCTTCTTCTCGGCTTTGGCGCCGGTATCGGCGTCGGACTTGGTAGCCGTTTTCTTCTTCGCAGCGGGCTTGGCGATCGTCTTCTTGGCTTCGGCCTTCTTCTTCGGAGCCGCCTTCTTCTCGGGTTTGGCCTCGGTGATCTTGGCCTTGTCCAGAATCCGCTCGATGCACTTCTCGTCGCGGACTTCGAGGTACAATTGCTCGATGCCGTTGTTCTTCGCCAACTCGTCGCGAACGCGATCGAACCGACGGTTATAGGCCCTGGCCATCTGAGCGATCTGGCCGTTGATCTCTTCCTCGGTCACGTCGACCTCGAACTTCTCGGCGATCTCCTCGAAGATGAAGTAGAGCTTCAACTCCATCAGCGCCTCTTCCCGGGCTCCCGTGCGAAGCTCGTCGGCATGCTTGTCGATCTCCTCGGCCGGAACGCCCTGCCGACGCAATTCGATTGCCTTGCGAGCAGCAGCTCGCTCGGTCTGCCGTGAGGAAAGGCCCTCGGGCAGTTCGATCTTGGTGTTGTCGAGAAGGTACTGCTTCGCCTGGCCCTTCATGCCGCGGCGAATCTCAGCTTCGAGCTGTAGCTCCATCTGCGTCTTGACCCACTTGCGATAGTCATCTTCGCCGTCGAAGCCCTGGGCATCGAGAAAGGCCTTGTCCAGCGGCGGCAACTGCATTCGCTTGATCTCGTTGATCGTAAGCGTGAAGGTCGCCTTCTTGCCGCGAAGATTCTGGACCTCGTAGTCGTCGGGTAACTCAGCGTCGATCGAGCGGCTGTCGCCGACCCTAGCACCCGCCAGAACGTCACCCAGGTCCGAGAGCACGGCCCCCTCGACGACCTGCGCTCGGGCGGCTAGTTGGACGTTGTCGAGAGTCTTGATCTCCTTGTCGCCCGCCGTCAGCTTCAGATCGCATACGAGCAGATCATCGGCGACGATCTTGCCATCCGCTTCAACGGGAGCCCAGTTGCCGCGTTGAGCCCGCATCCGGTCGATCTGCACCTGGACGTCTTCGTCGCTGATGGTGAGGATCGGCTTCTCCAGGGCGACGCCCTCGAGCTCGGGCAGCTGGAACTCCGGCTTGACCTCGACCTCGCAACGGAAGGTGAAGTCGCCATCATCCGGCAGCGAGATGTGTGGCAGGGCCGCCCCCATCTCAAGAAGCTTCTCCTGTGCGGGCTCGTCGGGCTTCTTCTTGTCCTGGACGTCAACCCAGATCATGGGATCGCCGAGAACCTTGAGTTCTTCCTTGTCGACCGCAGCCAGGTAGGCGTTGGAGACGAGGCGGGTTTGGACCTGCTCGTTGACTTCGCGGCCGAAGCGCTTCTCTACGAGCTTGCGGGGGGCATGGCCCTTGCGAAAGCCCGGCACGAGCGCGTCTGACGCGAGGCCGTCGTATTCCTTGTCGAACTCGGACGTCAGGCTGTCGCGGGGTACGGTGATCCCGACGGTCTTGCGCAGCACGCCGACGTCCGTGACGTCGACGGAGATGACCTTCTTGAGCGTCTCTTGGGGATCTTCTTCCCCTTCCTCCGCAACGGAGACAGCCTCTTCCGTCTGATCGCCTGTGATCTCTTCGCTTGCCATCAATGGCCTCCTGTGTGCCGCCGGATCGTTCCGACCCCCACCGCGGGATTCCCGGCATTCCGCGTCAGTTCCACACCGCGCGCGGAGATCGGCCGGCCAGGATATTGGAACGACCGATCGGCTTTCTGTCAATCTCGGTGAGTGGCTGAGGCCCGTCCGTTTCCGGAGGATTCCGGGGTGGCCAGACTTGCCCTGCCAAGCCGACGCGGTTTGAGCCAGCACACCGATCGAGCCTCCGTGTGCCTATCGTGAGCCCGGCACGCCGATCCGCCAGCGCCGCACCTGGAAGGCACGATTTTGGCCTGCGGCCGCGTCAGCCGGGAATCTCGCGAGCACGTTGCCGGGCACGGGTGCGTCGGGCCGATCGATGTCAATGACCAGGCCTTCGGCGTTCGGCGGAAGGGTCGCCCAAACATCCTGGAACCGCCGGACGGCTTCGGGGGAATCCGTGGGCGAGAAGAAGACCTTGCCAACGCGCAGAACCTGATGGAAACCTCGGGGGCCCTCGACGACCACTTTCTTGGCGACGGCATACTGCCCGGGCGGGATCGGCCCGTACAGCAGAATATAGACATAAGGTTGATTGACGTGGTTCGTCACCAGGACGAAGTCGGCGCTGTCGGCGAGGTCGGCGGTGAACCGAACGGCATCTACGAAGTCCGCTTGATAGGCCGCTCTCGCGCCTGGCTCTAACTCGATGAAGTACGCGTGGGCGAAATGGGCCAGGTTTCCCGCGACCGCGGCCGCGAAGATCCCAATGACCGTTCGCCGCAAGACGGGCCGCAGCGAGGCGGCGATCGAAACCAGCCCAACCCCGCCCATGGCCGCGATGATCGGAAACACCAACATCCCGCCCACGGTCCGCAAGGGATGCGGGATCCAGTCCGAGCAGATGGCGGCGGGGATGGGATAAAGCACCAACCAGACGATCAGCAGCCGATACCAGGGACGCTTCCGCCAGCCGACTATCATGCGAACCAGACCCGCGACGAACAAGGGGGCCAGCACCAAGAGATGCTGACCGACGCCGGGAATCGAGGCACCGGACATTTCGTCGCTGCGCAGAAACAGGTAGCGCGGGTCGAGATTCGCCGCGAGGTTGACCGCGACGCCCTGCACGACATCCATCGGCCCCTGCTCACCGAAATCGAGCAGCGTCGCCCCCGCTCGGGCGGCGAGCCGCTCGGGATGCGTCACGGCGGTGACGATCATGGGCAGCGCGCCCAACAGCAGGCCACATGCAAGCCCGCAGAGTGTGATCCTGGCAGGCTTCGAGCGAAGCATGGTGAGGACGTGCTTGCGATAGACGATGACCAACGCAACACACAGCAGGGGCGTGAACAGTCGCGTGGCGGGATAGACCCAGGTATGGAAGGCGAACATGACCCCGCCGAGCGCCGCCCAGCCCGTGGCCGCGCGTGAGGATGGCGGTGCCTCTCCCCCATCTTCATCAGTTGGGAGAACCCCTGATCGCCCCAACGCCAGCAGACCGATCACGAGGAAGAACGGGGCGAAGCCGGACTCGTGGGCCGTCCTTGTGATGGCGACGTGCCACGGGTCGGTCGCGAGAATCGCCGCCGCCGCCAGGGCAACCGCCGCGCCCGCATGACGACGCAGCCAGACGAACAGCAGCCACACCGTCGCCACGCCCAGCATCGCATCGGGCAGCCGCATCGCCGTCGGCGTGGGGCCCAACATCGCCACGAAGGGGATCGTCAGATAGGTCGTCAAGGCCGCGGTGTGGTCGCCCGGGCCGAAGCTCTCGAGGAACAGCGGCCACCGCTGCCCGTGCCGGTCGGCCCCAGTCTCCAGGATCGCCCATGCGTCGTACCCGCGCGAGGCCTCGTCCGCGCTCAGCGGCGGCGGCACGGCCCCGAGGCCCGGCAATCGGAGCGCGGCGGCAACGATCAGAATCGCCGGCAAGGCCCAGCGGGCGAGCCCATTCAAGTGGGTCGAAGGCAGCGACATGTCCAGGGATGATACCGAGGCCGCGGGCGCAGCCCATGAAAAAACCCGGTGCTACATTGGCACCGGGTCTTACGCGAAAGCGGGTGATGAGATTCGAACTCACGACATTCACGTTGGCAACGTGACGCT
>CAYYPB010000172.1:0-6224 GCA_964473405.1 uncultured Planctomycetaceae bacterium | reverse complement strand
GCCGGAGGCGGCGGAGATCTTGGCCTGTTCGATCTTGGGTTTGCCGTTGTCGCCCTTGTCCGGTGCGGCGGCACCCTTCTCGGCGGACTTGTCCTGGTCGGCGTCTTTCGTCTCGCCGTAGCCGCAGGTCTCCAAGACCTTCGTGCGGATTTCGGTGAACAAGTCCGGGTTGTCCGCCAGGAATCGCTTGGAGTTCTCCCGACCCTGGCCGAGCTGCAGGCTGCCGTAGCGGAACCAGGCGCCTTGCTTCTCGACGATGCTGTACTTCACGCCCAGTTCCAACAGATCGCCCGTCGCACTGATGCCGGAATCGAACATGATGTCGAACATGGCCTCGCGGAACGGCGGGGCGACCTTGTTCTTAACGACACGGGCACGGACTTGGTTGCCCGTCACGCGGTCGCCTTCCTTGATCGAGGCGATGCGGCGTACGTCGATCCGGACGGAGCTGTAGAACTTCAGCGCGCGGCCACCGGGGGTTGTCTCTGGGCTGCCGAACATCACGCCGATCTTCTCGCGAATCTGGTTGATGAAGATGACGGTACACTTGCTCTTGGCGATGGCGGCCGTCAGCTTTCGCATGGCTTGGCTCATGAGGCGGGCCAGGTGACCGACATGCGTATCACCCATGTCGCCTTCCAACTCGGCCTTGGGGATCAGGGCCGCCACCGAGTCGACGACGATCACATCCACCGCATTGGAACGGACCAGCATGTCGGTGATCTCGAGCGCCTGCTCGCCGCCATCCGGCTGCGAGACCAGGAGATTCTCGATGTTGACGCCGTTGCGTTTCATCCAGACGGGGTCCAGGGCGTGTTCGACATCGACAAAGGCAGCGACGCCGTCCGCCTTCTGGGCCGAAGCCACCACGTTAAGCGCCAGCGTCGTCTTGCCGCTCGACTCGGGGCCGTAGATTTCCACGATCCGGCCGCGCGGGATGCCATAGCCGCCCAGGGCCATGTCCAGTGAGAGAGCGCCGCTGCTGATCGCATCTCGGCAAGCGGAGGACTCGCCGTCCATCATCATGATCGCACCCTTGCCGTAGGCACGCTCGATCTGTTGAAGGGCACGGTCGAGCGCTTGGTGCCGATTCTTCGGGGTGGTGATGGGCTCTTTCGGGAACTTGGGGGTCTTGGCCATCTGATTCTGCTCCTTGTTGCACGAAATACCTGGGCCTGCGCGGCGTGCTAGGGTTCCTGCAAGCCGGTCCAAGGCACTATCATGTCAGATATCGGCCGGAAGTTCAAGAGGTTTTTAGGAAAATGTTAGCCCCTATTTATTGCCCCTAGCCCCCGGCCTTGCCGAGGGGGGCGGCGTAGCCGACCGAACCGCGTGCGATCCCCCCGGCAAGGCCGGGGGCTGAGGGAGAATGCCATCCCCGGCGCCGGCGGCGGGTCACCCAGGCGAGTCCCCAGTCAGCGGAATCGACCCCGGAACTCGTCGGCGGGGTACTTCGCGGCGTTCTTGACGAGTTTCTCCCGGATGGCCGTGGAGAGATCGATGTCCAGGGCGTTGGCGAAGGAGAGCGCGAAGCAAAGGATGTCCGCCAACTCCTCGCGAACTCCGCGGAAGTCGTCCGCCGAATCGCGAATCGCGCTCGATGCCTCGGGGCTGAGCCACTGGAAATGCTCCATCAGCTCGGCCGCCTCGATGGCCAGGGCCATCGACAGGTTCTTGGGACTGTGGAACTGCGACCAGTCGCGCTCGTCCACGAAGCTGCGTATGAGCCCGCGAAGATCGGCCACGGTCGTCGTCGAATCCGGCATGAAACACCTCCCGTTCACTCGGTCAAGGGGATTGTGAACGAAGAGGAGAGAACAAGCCAGTGGCAGGCAGAGGACCAAGCCGGAACGCGCTCACCCAATGCGACGCCGACCCACGGCTTGCCGTTTGGCGACCGCAGTTCGAGCGCGCCTCATCTAGACAGGGAATGATAAACGATCCCGCTATCGCCGCCGTCTGCGCGACCGCGTCGCGGCCTTCTTCGATCGCATCGCCTCGACCCGCTTACGCAGGACGATGGCGTCTTCGAAGCGATCTTCCTCGACGGCCCGTTCGAGTTCGTCCTCGAGCTTCTGAACGGGGTCGGCTGGCATTCTGGCGGCGATTTCCCGTCGGAGCGTCGAGAGGATCGAGACCTCGGTCATATCTTCAAGGTCTTCTTCCTGTCCAGCCGCCGAGAGCACTTGGGTGATCATGCTCAGGCCGGCCTCGACTCTCGCCAGGGCGGTCTTGAATCGACCCTTGCGCAGGGACAGATGCACCTGGGCTCGGGTGTTCATCATGATCAGGTAGGGGCGATACTGCTCGAAGGCTATGCGGTCGCCATCCTCGCGGGCGTAGAGCCCGGTGAGGTCGAGCAGCCGGAGGTTCCGCCCCGTGTCGCGTTCGACGCCTTCGAAATCCTCGAGTACGAACTCGGACAGGTAGCGGTGATAGTATTGGACGGCTTCTTCGCGAAGTGCGTGGCAGTCCTCGGGTGTCAACTCGAAGCCGAGATCGGTGCCGTTCCGCTCCTTATAGGTGTCGAGTTGCGACTCGTGGTGGTCGAGGAGCGACTCGCAGCCGAGGGGCTGCTGGCCGTCGGGTCGGCCCGAAGTCTCCATCTGAAGCAGGCCCAGGTCGAGGCGCATCTGGATCTTGACCGAGCCGTCGTCTCCGGCGACTTTGCGGACGGTGATCTGGCCGGGCTCGTGCTCCCAACCTGACAGGATTCGTCTCAAGTCATACGATGCCATTGCACCCACTCCTTCGCTCGGCGGAGTCACCCAATTATACACCACGCAAATCGGCAAAGCGCGCGGCGATATCAACACTGGGATGGCCGTTTTCTCACGCTTCGCCGAAGTGCCGATAAAGGCTGGCCTTCGGCTGCGGAGCGCACCTATCATCTGGAAGGGGGGTTCTCGGAAACATGCGAGCGATATCTTACCGCACGCCGCGCGTCCGCGCGAGAATATCGGGCATCGGAAGATATGGGCGCAGCTTTTGCGCGATCACGATCTCGCATGAGGGCGTTCGGTGATCGCTGCGCGGGGACAGCACCCGGCGGGTCGCTTGCTCGCTCGGTCCCGTCGATGGAGTGCCGCGATTACGGCATTTGCGGGTGCGACCTGTCGGGTTTCGGACGAAGAGAACGTCTTGTAGCGCGGGCGATCGACGTGCGGCTCAGGCGTGGGCGCCGTCGCACCAAGGCAGAGCTTCAGATCGGTGGCATTGGCAGATCGCCTTCTTGCAGGGCTGCTGGAGTTCCACCACGATCGGGCCGACATCGACGCCCTTTCTCGCGTGGGCACCGTCGCAGTAGGGTAGTTTCTCACTGACGCCGCACATGCAGTAAGACTTCTTGCCGGCGGTTTCTTCGATGACCATGGGGCCGTTGCCGTGGATGGGGTCCATTCTATCTCATCTCCTCGGGGTTCGTGTCCTTGTGCCGCGGATTGTAGCGCCGGCCGTTGGCGACCGCAGGCCGTGGAGATCGCAACTCTGGACGGCCTCGATCGCTTCGCGGTGTACCGCAAGAGCCCCGCGTCACGCAATCGGCGGACGCGGGGCTCGGGTTCTGGAGTCGCGCCTCCGATCACACGCCGTTCCGCCATTGCGAGACGAGGACGGCCTGTTCATGGAGATCCCGACGTTGTGACGGTGCTACTTGGCGGGGGCGGCGGCCTTCTTCTTGCAGCAGTTCTTCTTGGCGCAGCCGGCCGGCGGGCACTTCTTGCCGGGGGGGCACTTCTGGCCCGACTTGCACTTCCCGCCGCCCGGGCACTGCTGGACGCCGCCCTGGTCTCCACAGCCGACGATGGCGATGGTGAAACAGGCCGCCATCGCGACCGTCAACAACTTCTTTGCGAGCTTCTTCATCTTCTGGTTCCTTTCGTTTTCCTTTGCAACAAATGCCTCGATCCCCGTTGCCATCGGGCGATGGCGCACCACCACGGTCGCGCCAATGGGTCGAAGCATGATTCAGGACTAGTGCCCCGCGTTGCTCGTGGGCTCGACGCCGTCGTCGGCGTAAGCATAACGCGACTTGTTGATGATGTTAACGTCCGGCGGCTCGCGCGTGACCGAATCCGCCCGTTTCGTGTCGTGATCGTACCGGACGAGCCCCTTGTCGATTCGACCGTCGCTTTCCATCAGCGTTCCCGGCGGCGTCACGGCCATGCTGATCGGCAAGGCGGCGAGGTTCAGCGCCAGACGGGTCGGCCCGTAGAAGATGTGGGCGTAGTCGACCCAGGTCACGGCAAACCGATTGTCCGGCGCGTCGCGGTCAGTCGGCGACGTCGTCTCGTTGCCCTTGTCCTCGAACGGATCTTCGAACCACAGCGGCCAGTGGCTGACGGCTCCGTTTTCGGCGAGAACGGTCTCCTGCTGGGGATTCCGGCAGTGACGCGCGGGAAACTCGGCCTTGCCGCGGAATCCCTCGGCGCTGGCCGTCGTCATTTCGGCGTTGATAACGGCGCTGGAGTCCGTGCAGGGGTTGTTGACATGCGCGCATCCAGCCATCGCGAAGATTGCGAGCATCGCCAGGCCCCGCACCACGTTTCTGTATCTGTCAAGTTTCAATGGGGTTCTCCACCGCATAGTTCGGGGCTTCCTCGGTGATCATCAGATTGTGCGGGTGCGATTCGGACATCCCGGAGCCCGAGATGCGAACGAACTTGGCATCCCGCCTCAAGGCCACGATCGTCGGCGTCCCACAGTAACCCATGCCCGCTCGAAGGCCACCCACGAGCTGGTACGTCAGCTCCGCCAGTCTTCCACGGTAGGGCACGCGGCCCTCCACGCCCTCGGGGACCAGTTTGCCGGTCTCCGCGCCGCCGGCTTGGCCATAGCGATCGGCGCTGCCTGCGTGCATGGCGCCCATCGAGCCCATGCCGCGGTACTCCTTGAACCGCCGACCCCGCCAGAATACGAGCGTTCCGGGCGATTCGTCCAGTCCGGCGAAGAGCGAGCCGAGCATGGCCGAGTTGGCGCCGGCCGCGAGGGCCTTCGTCAGATCGCCCGAATAGCGGATGCCGCCGTCAGCGATGACCGGCACGCCCGCCTCCTCGGCTACCTCCACAACGTTGAAGATCGCCGTTATTTGCGGGATTCCCACGCCGGAAACCACGCGCGTCGTGCAAATCGAGCCTGGGCCGATGCCGACCTTGATCGCGTCGGCGCCGGCATCGATCAGGTCTCGGGCCCCTTCGCCCGTGGCCACGTTGCCCGCGATGATATCAATATCGTAGTTGCGGCGGATTTCCTTCACCGATTGGATGACATTCTCGCTGTGGCCGTGGGCCGAATCGACGACGATGACGTCCACGTCGGCGGCGATGAGGGCCTCGACGCGCGGAAGCTCGAGGACGCCGACAGCCGCCCCGACCCGCAGCCGCCCTCGCTCGTCGCGGCAACTGTTGGGAAACTGGCGGGTCTTGTCGGTGTTCTTTATCGTGATGAGCCCGAGGAGCCCGCGGGCGGGACCGACAAGCAGGAGCTTCTCGACCTTGTGCCGCTGGAGAATCTGGGCGGCGTCGTCCAGCGACGTTCCCGCCGGGGCGGTGACGAGATTCTCCCGGGTCATGACGTCCTTGACCGGCATCGCGTCGAAGCCGCTACTGTCACCTTGCTCCATGAACTTCAGATCGCGGCGCGTGAGGATGCCAACGAGTTTGTTGCCGTCCTCGGTGATCGGCACGCCGGAGATGTTCTGGATGCGCATCAACTCCGCGGCACGGCCCACGGTGTCGCTGGGACGGAGGGTCACGGGATCGTCGATGACGCCGTTGGCGCTACGTTTGACCTTGGCGACCTCGCGGCATTGGGCCTTGATGTCGAGGTTCTTGTGGATGATCCCGATGCCGCCTTCTTGAGCCAGGGCGATCGCCAAGCCGGACTCGGTGACGGTGTCCATCGGCGAGGAGAGCAGCGGGATGTTCAGGTTGATATTCCGCGTGAGGCAGGTGCGCACATCGGCTTCGCGCGGGACGACATCGCTCCGCGCCGGAACCAGCAGCACATCATCGAAGGTGATTCCCTCGCCGACGATTCGTGGGTGCATGGGGCGATTCCTGACCTTGCGGCATCGAAAAGGGGGATTCTAGCAGGCGGGGGGCGAGTTGCAAGGAAGGGGGTTGGCTGGCCGTGAAGCGAGAGCGTGGCATAATCCGCGAGTCCGATCCATGCCCCGAGCGCCATCGTGGGGATTTCGCGGGGAGGGGAGGGTTTTTCTGTCCCCT
>CAYYPB010000171.1:0-6258 GCA_964473405.1 uncultured Planctomycetaceae bacterium | reverse complement strand
GATATCGGACGGTGGGGCGCCTCGTGGGTGGTGGGGTGGGTGCCGGGGGTGGCCCCCACCGCGACTTTCGGGGCCGGTCTGAGCGGGGCAATCACGAGGGCGTCGAGGGTGTTGATGTCCACCGTGGCACCCGCCAGTTGCTTGGCGAACGAGGAGGCGATCTGCTTGCGTCCGCCGGCGATTTGCTGCTTGCCGAGAGATTTCTCGGCGAGCTTTGCCACGTTGGCGTAGCTTAGGGGCGCTTCGGCGTAGAGGTCGTGGATTTGACGCTGGAACTTCTTGCGAATCGTCTCACGCTGGGTATCCGTCATATCGGGCTGGTTGGGCAGGGCGAGGAGGATGGCCTTGGACAGTCGCCGCAACCTCATCTGGCGGCCTGCCATGTAGGCCTTGTCTTCGCCGGCGAGGGCCGTCATCTCGGCCTGCAACTTGGCAAGTTGTTGCTTGTCGAGTGTGTACATCTTCCGCATGAACTGCAGACGGTCGTTGATGTGTCTCGTCAGTCTGTTTGAGGGGTTCTTGAGGGGCTTCATCGTCGGTCGAGCGGGCTTTGCCGTCAGGGCCGTCGGGGTCTGCGCCATCAGCGGCGTGGCGAACATCGTCACCGCGAGCAATCGGAAGAATAGTCTGGTGTACATTGCTTGGATCCTCAGCTTGGCGAACTGAAAGAAGGGACGTCTCCGTCCTCACGGCACCGCCGCGAATCCCTCATTATCGGCACGCGGCCATCGCTCGTCAATGCGGCGTGGCAGCGTTGCGCGGGGTGCGCCTTAGTCGAAATGGAACGGGGCGAAGAGGCGTTGGTGCTCTTGTTGGCAGAACCGGTCGGTCATGCCGGCGAGGTAGTCGCAGACGACGCGGTGGAGGCCCTGTTCGGCGACGCGCGTTGCGAACCGCTCCGGCATGAGTTCGGGCTGTTTGGCGTAGGTTTCGAACAAGGCGCGGATGAGGCGTCCGGCCTTGGCGTCCATCCTGACGACGCTGTGGTTGCGATAGACGCTCTTGAGCAGTAGCCCCTGGAGGTCATCGACGCCGGGTTTCATCTTGTCTGAGAAGTCGATCAGTTCGGTCGCGTGCTGCCTGACATCTTCGACGGAAGCGATGCCGGCGGCCTCGATTCGGCGGTGGCTCGCGGCGGCCACGTCCTGTCCCATCCGCGCTGCAATCCTGTCTATTATCGGGCGTCGAAGCGCGTGAATGGTCGCGTCAGGATAGGCCTCGCGGATGGGGGCGGCCGCCTCACGCCAGATGCCGCTGGTGCTGAGCTGCTCTTCGGTGAGCAGGCCTTGGCCGAGGCCGTCTTCGATGTCGTGGAGGGTGTAGGCGATGGAATCGGCGAGGTTGGCGATCTGTCCTTCGAGCGGTGCCCTGGGTCCGTGGGCGAAGAGCCCCTTGATGTGCGGTTCGGTCGCGGGACTCTTGTCCGGTCGGTCGTATCGTGTCTTGTGCTTGATGAGCGACTCGCGTACTTCGAAGCTGAGATTGAGGCCTCGGAAGCCGGGGTAGGGGTGTTCGAGGTGGACGACGACTCGAAGCGACTGGACGTTGTGTTCGAAGCCGCCGTGGTCCTTCATCAACGCCGCGAGGGTTTTTTCACCGGCGTGGCCGAAGGGGGCGTGGCCCAGATCGTGGGCGAGGGCGATCGCGCCGGCGAGGCGGTCGTTGAGGCCGAGCAGTCGCGAGAGTCGCTCTGCTTGGGCGCAGACTTCGAGTGTGTGCGACAGGCGCGTTCGGAAGTGATCGCCGCCGCTGGTGACGAAGACCTGGGTCTTGTGGGTGAGCCGGCGAAAGGCCATACAACTGACGATGCGGTAGCGGTCCAAGTCGAAGGGTGCCTCGTCGCCGAGGTCCGAACGCGGGTGATATCGACCGGCGGATGCCTCATCGTAGACGGCGTAGGGTTGCATCGGTGGCTTGCTCGGATTGGACGGCGTCATGGCGCGGTCTCACTCTCGTTGCGTCGGGAGGTTCATTTGGCCGGCTACTTCGACGAGCCGATCGTACTGGCGATCGAGCGCCTGCGGGATGACGCGGACGTCTCCGAGGACTGCCATAAAGTTCGTGTCACCGTTCCATCGCGGCACAACATGTACATGCAAGTGGTCGGGCAAGCCGGCCCCGGCGCAGCGGCCGAAGTTCATTCCGACGTTGAATCCATGCGGGCTGGCGGCCTGGGCGAGCAGGTTCTTGGCGTCTCTCGTGAGGTGCCACAAGTCTGACATTTCACACTCCGTCAGGTCGGCGAGGTCGGCCTTGTGAGCCAGCGGGGCTACGAGGAGGTGACCATTGGTGTAGGGGAAACGGTTCATAAGGATCATCGCGGTCTCGGTTCGGACGACGACGCGCTGATTGGCGTCGTTGTCGAGTGCATCGCGATAGTCGCAGAGGAAGCACTCGGTTCCTGTTTCGTCGACGAGAGACTCGATGTATTCCATTCGCCAGGGGGACCAGAGGTTTTCGGGGAATTCGTTCATGTGGTCGGTCCATGCCCGGTGGGTCATGCCTCTTGTTGGGTGGCCCATGTCCTTTGGACATGGGGGAGTCGATGACGCACAAGCAGGGCGCCTCGATCATCGTATCGCGCCCACATGGTGTCGGGCAGAGCCCGACCTACAGTTCCATGCGAGTGAAAGCCACTCCGGGCCGTACGGCCGCGCGGGCTGAAGCCCGCGGCTCTTCCCTGGGTGGCAACTTAGCACCGCCATATTAGTCGACCAGATCGTGAATCGCGAGTGTTTGGGGGCCGTACAAGCACAGCGTGAATCGTTGATCCGCCAAACGGCAAGCCGGGGAGGGACAGGGCTGGGTACCATCAGCCATGTGATTGTTGCGTGATCCCCTTAGTCCGCTGGGCCTTGGGATGGGTCGGTCTTGTGGGCGCCGGGTTTCAGGGGAGCGCCCAACAGTCTGCGAAGCCTGCGTTCGGCGGCCGCGATGTCGCGTCGGCATTCGGTTGCCTGGAACGTGCCGGTCAGGTGACAGGAGCCGAACAGGTCCGCGGGTTGCCCTGCCCATCGGGCCGGGAACAGGGAAGAGGATTCGATGCCGCCTTCGATCGTCTTGCCGTCTCGTGAGAGGCTGAAATAGACAAAGCCGGCGCCCTCGTAGCTGATCGCGTCGTCTCCGGCGATGAGACAGTAGCGGAGCGTTGCGTTGGTTTGAGTTTTCTCGACATGCGTTGTGCCCGGCCGAGGGAGCCAGAGGATTTCGATGTGGATGATCTGCGACATCCAGGTTTCTTGGGTGGCCGGCGGGGCGGTCTCGTTTTCGGTTGGCTCGGCGGGCTGCGATTGGCTGGGGAGGGTGATGAGCGTCGGCGGCAGGCGAAACGCGATCTCGTAGTTGCCCATGGCGTTGACGGCGAAGGACCCATGATCGAACTGTTCGGTGAATCGCGTGGGCTCGCCGGCGTCGATGTAGGAGACGATCTCGAACTGCGTCTCGACCTTGCCGCATCCGACGGTTAGTACGGTGACGCAGATTGTTGCGGCGAGGGCTGCCTGCACGCGTTTGCGGAGGGGCTGTTTCACGAGGAATGGGTTCCTACGATTCGCCATCGAGAAGCGCGTCGGCGTCCTCGTCTTCTAGTGTTGTCTCGACCGGGGTCGTCGGCTCGATGCCGAGGAGGCCCAGCGCGTCGCGTTCGACGATCGCGGCGAGCAACTGCCGCGGGATCGTGGGCAGATTGGTTCCCGTCACGAGTTGGTTGATGCGGTAGAGCGATTCGATTGCTTTAGCGGCCGGGGCATAAGGAAAATCGCTGCCGAACAGGAGCTTGTCGATCACGCCGTATTGATAGGCCGCCAGCAGCGCGTTGTAGGCTTGCCAGGGTCGGTGCAACAGCGAACTGATGTCGGCGTACACGTGGGCATGCTTGGCCAGTAGGACGATGCACTCGTCGATCCATGGATAGCCGAGGTGGGCGACGACCATCTTGAGTTGTGGCAGTTCGCGCGCGACCTCGTCTAGCAGAGCCGGTCGGGCGAATTCCATCTTGCTCGCGGGGCTGAGCGGGATGCCCTGATCCACCAGGACGGGCTTCTTCAGTCGGACCGCTTCGCTGAAGACTTGCATGGCACGGCTGTCGGCGGGGTGAAAAGCCTGCGCGGCCGGCGAGACGGTGAAGGCCTTCATGCCGAACTCGGCGTGTGCTCGTTTCATTTCATCGAGGGCTTCGTCGAGGTTCGTTGGGTCGATGCCGGCTACGCCGATGAGTTTCTCCGGGTGCCTCTTGACATAGCGTGCGACCATCTCGACGGGAATCTCCGCGTCGAGGTAGCGGCTCTTGAATCCGAGGACGAAACTGCGGTCGACCGGTTCGCTGGCCAGAAGGTGCTCCTCCGCCGAGGCGTCGAGCATGCGGCCTGACTGATCGGTGCCTTGGTGATTGGGGCGATCCATGCCGGGATACGCCTTGCCGAGTTGGTCCGGCGATTCCCAAATATGTGTGTGGCAGTCGACGATCACGGATTGGCCTTCCTAAGTCTGGAGATGCCGTTCGACTATCGCCATCGATAGGGACCACAGCTTATCTGAGGCCGGAGCAGGCGGTCAAGCGAGCCCGCCGAAAGTGGCGTCCGTCCCCGGTGGCGGACGGGCCTTGGCGTTGGGGAGAGCCCGTGGGACATCCGTCCGCCACGGGGGGCAGACGCTACCGGGCGACGCTAGGGGTTGCCGAGTTGGGTGTAGTCCTCGGGGGTGTTCACGTCGATGGGCATCGGCTGGGTGGTGATGGGGAGTTCTCGCACGGCGTCGGGATGAAGTTGGGCGAGTTCGTTGAGCCGGCGGTCGGGGGACCAGGCCGCGATTTCCGAGAGGCGCTGAATCGAGAAGATCGTCGGATGGCCCCGGCGGCCACGGTAGGTTGCGATCAAGATGCCCGGGCCTTTACGCGGGAGGCGATAGGTTTCGGCGCAGGTGGCGATGGTGCCAGCGCGGACCTGCGGCTGATCGGCCAGGAGGATCATGACGCCGTCGTTCGGGGCGGGGTTGAATTTGGCGGTCAGGCAGTCGAGGCCTATTTGCACCGAGATGAGCATTCCGCTCGACGGATCGTCGTTGAGTTCGAGAAAGCAGTCTTCGGGAAGGCAGCCCTCGAAGTCGTCGGCGACCTCGGGATGCGCGACGAGTACGAGCCCGTCGAGGGGGCATTCCAATGCAGCGTCGACGACGGCGTCGAGCATCGTGCCCTCGCCGTAGGGCATGAGCTGTTTGAGTTGGCCCATGCGTCGGCCTTGGCCGGCGGCGAGGATCATGGCGAACACGCGGCGACCGTTCATGAGGACGTTCCCTGTTGGGTTGCAGTGATGGGGCCTTCGACATGCGTGGGCATTTCGTCGCGCCGGACTTGGACGAGTTGGGCCAGGATGCTGATGGCGATTTCCGGCACGGTGACACCGCCGATGGGCAAGCCGATGGGCGCCTGGATGCGGTCGAGCAGCGGCCGATCGATGCCGAGGGCGACGAGGTCGTCGAAGATGAGCTTCACCTTGCGGCGACTGCCGATCATGCCGATGTATCGCGCGTCTCGGTCGATGACGGCTCGCAGGGCCTGTTCGTCGTGCTTGTGGCCTCGTGTGACGATGACGACAAATGTATTGTTGTCGATGGGTTGGTCTTGCAGCGTTTTTTCTATGTCGCCCGGCAGCGGTTGGATCGGCGGGGGCAGGCGTTCGGCGGTCATCAGATCGGCTCTGTCGTCGATCACGTTGACGCGAAAGTCGAGACCGACGGCGAGCCTGGCGACTTCGGCTCCGACGTGGCCCGCGCCGGCGATGAGAAGTTTGGCGAGGGCCTCGATGTGCAGGCGATAGTCCTGGGCGTTGCCCTCGGCTTGCAGGCGAAACGGGACGGTGGCCGGTAGGCCTGATTCGAGTGCCTCGGCGGCCGCGAGGAAGGGGGCGGCTTGGTCCGGCGTCTGGATCGTGACGACGGCGACGCGCATGGTTCCGCCGCAAATGAGACCGTCGTCCCAGCCGTAGTCGTGGTCTAGCTGGAACTCCAGCAGCGTGGATTCGCCGCGTTGGAGGATTTCGGCGGCGCGGCGGCGGACCTCGGCTTCGACGCAGCCGCCGCCGAGTGTTCCTTCGGTGGTCATGTCTTGCCGCAGCAGCATCGACGCGCCGGCCGCCTGGGGCGTGGAGCCGCGGGAGCCGACGATCGTGCAGAACGCGACGCGGCGGCCGTTGGCGGCTTGTTGGTCGAGGGTGCGGAAGAGGTTTGAGAAGGCGTTCATGTTGTTGCGTCCTGGGTAGTGAC
>CAYYPB010000170.1:0-6287 GCA_964473405.1 uncultured Planctomycetaceae bacterium | reverse complement strand
GCGATACGCGCCGGCGGGTACTTGTTCCCCGCTGGGGCGGCGGGCGGGAGCATCAGAGCCAGGGCGGTGCAGGCGGTGATCAGCATCGTGGGCCTCGTGTGTTTGACTGCTGCGACGGTGTGGTGCTTGCGGTTTTTCGGCGAGCGCCAAACGGAAAACCGATGGGGGGCGTCGAGCCGGGTCTGGACGATCTTTAGATACTACCTCAGTGCGTGTGGCCGTTCCAGTTTTCCGGCGGCGGCGAATCCGCAGCCTCGTTCGTTGGCACGGGATCGAAGCCGCCACGGCTCCAGGGGTGGCAGCGGAGGATACGCCGGAGACCGAGCCAACCCCCGCGCCACGGGCCGTGCCGCGAAACCGCCTCGATGGCATACTCGCTACAACTGGGGGCGTATCGGCAGCTGCCGGCAAGCAGCGGCCGCACGGTAAACTGATAGACGCGAATGCAAAGGAGCAACAGCGCGGCTACGAACCTGGAGAACATGGTGTCGCCTGCTTGTGACGCTACTCGGCGCGTTTTCGGTATGCCAGACGGTGGAACGTCCGTCCCTCACGTTGGTACTTGATCTCGAAGTTGGTTTCCAGGTTCTGTCCGACCGTGCCGTACTCCTCGTCCACGAAGGGGATGGGCTCAAGTTCCCCCCTGGCAGCGGTCACTTCCTTGATCTGCTCGAAGTAGCCGGCGTGGTCGGTCTGGATGGCGAGTCTTGCGCCGGAGGCCATCGCCTCGACGGCGGCGGCCATGAACGACGGCTGAAACAGGCGACGCTTGAGGTGCCGCTTCTTGGGCCAGGGGTCTGGGTGGTAGATGTGCAGCGCGGAGAGGCAGCCGGGCTTCAAGCGATGAATGACAAAGTGCCTGGCATCGGCTCGCATGATTCGCACATTGGTCAGACCCCACCGAGCCATGCGGTCGGCGGCGTACTTGTAGAACTGGTTGGCCCATTCGATGCCGAGGTAGTTTCGATCGGGGTGGGCCTTCGCCTGGCGGAGAATGAAGGTGCCCTTGCCACTGCCGATCTCCAACTCGATGGCGCGATCGTCGCTGAAGAGTTCGCGCAAGTCGGTCATCTCGGGGAGAGCCGTCGGATCCACAGTGATGGCGCTGAGGTCAATCATGCCCCCATTATAGGGCGACTGGCGATTGAATGTACGCGTCTTGCCGAATCCATCCAGTGTGGCACCGGCGTCCCGCCGGTGGAATCACAGGCGAAACGCCTGTGCCACAGTCTTGCTGCGAGCAAAGAGCCAGCGCGGTTCGGGCATTCGCAGGACAAACGTGCAGACGAAGAACGCGGCGACAGCGGCGGCAAGCGGAACGAATACAGCGGCCCCCTTGTAGCCCAGCCCGGCGGGATCGAGGCCGATAGCTCCGAACGAGGCTCCCGCGACCCAGGCGTACACGAACCAGGCCGCGGCGGACGCGGCGGCGGTCGCGATCATCGTCTTGATGATAGAGACAGCGATGGCCGTCGCACCGATGCGATCTTCGAGTCGTCGCCGCAATAACCAAACCGAGATGCAGACGTGAAGCGTGGCGGTGATGGACGTGCTGATGCCGAAGGCCTCTTCGCGCATCGTCCAGATCAAGGCGAGATTCAGCGCGATGTTCAGCGACACGAGCCAGCAACTGATCTTCATCGGCGTGACCGTATCCTTCAGGCTGTAGAACCCGCGAAGCAGAATATGTTGGCAACAGAACGCCGTCAGACCCAGGCCGTACCAGCGGAGGATTGAAGCGGCTCGGACGGTCTCGGCGGGTCCGAACTGGCCGTGTTCGAAGAGCAACGAGATGATCGGCCGTCCCAAGATGATCAGCATAAGGCCCGACGGAAGGCCGACGAAGACGGAGAGCCGTAGCGACTTCGAGACGGCGGAGCGCAGGCCGTCGATATTCCTATCCGTCGCATACTGGCTGAACGTGGGCAGAGCCGCTGTCGCCAGCGAGATGGCCAGCACACCGAGCGGGAACTGATAGAGCCGTTGCGCGTTGGTGACGGCAGACAAGGCACCCGTGGCAAGAGGGTAGGTAGCCGTCGTTCCAAACAGTGTGAACGTGGCGGCGTCGCCGGGCCCGCGTGTGAGCAGTGTGCAAACCTGCGCGTCGAAGAAGACGTTGAACAGCAGAACGCCCTGGCCGATCAGCACCGGCAGAAACATGTGGAGAATGCGTCGCAGATCGGGATCGTCGCGATTCAGCGAGAGTCTGAAATGGACGCCGTGCCGTCGCAGGACCGGCAAGATGAGCAGAAGCTGCACGACGCTGGCAACGATGACGCAGAGGCCCAGGCCGTAAACCTGCTGCTGGAGATCGTCGCCAAGCATGGGGCCGACGAGCAGCGCACCGGTGATGATGAAGATGTTGAGAACGATCGGCAGCAGCGCCGGCACGGTGAAGTGCCGCAGGCAGTTGAGGATGGAGGAAAACAGGGCCAGCAGACAGATGCCAACCATAAACGGCGCCATCACGGCGGTGAGGCCGACCTGGAGAGTGCGCATCGTGCCGCCGTCGCTCAAGGCCCAGACGGCCAACGAACCGAGCTCTACGAGACAGAGGAGCGCCGCCAGCACGAGAACCATGAGCCCTGCGACGCGCCCGAGAAGCGTCCAAGCGCGATCTCTGCCCTGCCGAGAGAGAACATCGGTGAAGACGGGCACGAAAACCGCCGACAGGGCTCCTTCGCCGAAGAGCCGCCGGAAGAGGTTGGGAATGAGAAAACCGTAGTGGAAGGCGTCCTGCACCCATCCCTGGCCGAAGATGTGGTTGACGACCATGTCGCGGACAAGCCCGGTCACGCGCGAGCCGAGCGTGCAGACGGCGATGAGCTTCGCCGAACCGAGAAAACGCGACGATTCTTCGGCCATGCGGGCACTATAGCGACGTGTCGGCGGTTGTCACGGGGGCGACCTGTGGCACCGGCGTCTCGCCGGTGAGATCACAGGCGGGAAGCCCGTGCCACGGTTCGGTTGCCCTTGACCGTTGCGCGACGGAGTTCGACGATCAGCTTCCGCATCGCGGTCGAAAGCCCTAGCGATTCGAGCTTGTCGAGCGATTTCCAGCGCCCGGCGACGGGGCGGGGGATGTCTTTCGAGCCACGCCCGATGCGGCAAACGTGACCGACGAACGTAATCTCGCGATGCGTCAGAACGTGCTTGAACCGACAAAACGGTTTGCGCGTCGTCGAGAGGTTGGACCCCAAGAGGCCGCTCGCCACTCGCCTGGCCGCCGCGGCAGTGCCTTCGCCGTTGAGAACCACCGACGGCATCTCCCACAGTCCGCCCCAGAGCCCCTTCTTGTCGCGGCGCCTGAAGAGCCACCGACCCTCGTACTCGATGGCGGCAACCACATGCGTCTCCGACCTTGTGGCAACGCGAGGCGTTCGCGTCGGCAGCGTCGCAACCGCGTCTGATGCAAGGGCCGCGCACCGCTGGCGGACCGGGCACGCCTCGCATCGGGCCGTGTCGCCGGGCCGGCAAACCGTCGCACCCAACTCCATGAGCGCCTGATTGAAATCGCCGCACCGCTTGCGCGGCAGCAGCCTCTCCGCTAGCCGCCATATCCTCCGATGGCCGGCTCCTGTGCCGGGGTCGTCGGCGATCCCGAAGAGCCGCGAGAGGACGCGAACGACGTTCCCATCCACGACCGGCGTGCGGATGTCGTAGGCAATCGAGGCAACGGCACCGGCCGAGTACTCGCCGACACCCGGCAACGTGCGAAGCGCCTCGACCGTCGAGGGGAACTCACCGCCGAAGTCGGAAACAACGAGGCCGGCGGCGCGGTGCATGTTCCTGGCCCGAGCGTAGTAGCCAAGGCCGGCCCAGAGTTGAAGCACTTCATCCAAATCAGCCGACGCGAGATCTTTGACCGTGGGGAATCGCTCTGTGAACCGTTCATAATAGGGGATCACCGTGGCGACCTGGGTTTGCTGGAGCATCATCTCGCTGAGCCAGATTGCATAAGGGTCGCGGTGGTGTCGCCAGGGCATGTCGCGTTTCTCGCGATCGAACCATGCGAGGAGCTTCCTGCGAAAGCCGGCGGCGACGGCCGAATCGACGTCGGCCGGGGGAGTTTGTGTTGGGCGGGTCGCCATGCGGCGGATTGTACGGCCTGCCAGCGAAAAGGCAGCGTTTGATCCCACGCTGGCCGCTCGGAGGCCGGAACGGGGTTTCCGATCGATGGGTTTTGACTCGGCTCGCGGCGTTTCGTAGAATCCACGTCCTGCTTGCGAGATACTGATGGGGTGCGGCGGCTCGCGAGGGTCTCGCCGCCGGCGGAGCGTGCTGATGACTATACGTACTCGACAACGAAGGATCGGCAAGATTGTCGTTCAGGTAGCGATTGTGTTGGTCTTCCTGACGACGACCGGCTGCGACGAGGCGACCACCAACGCCGCTGCGGCGGGGGCGTTCAACTTCGTCGGCGGAATGTCCAGCGCGTTCGTCGCGTCGCTTCTCCAGGTGGCGCAGCAGAACTTCCCGTCGGCCGACATCTTGCAGGCCCTGCTGGGCGGAAACAACGCGCCGTTCTTCACAGGCTGATCGAGCGATGTGTGACGACGAGCCCCTCATGTGCTTGTGCGATGGGTGGGTTGAGGATTCCTAGACTACCTATGCCTGCGAGGGCCCTGGAATGACGAAGCGCCGATTCAACCGATACAAACTCGTGCGGAAGCTGGCCATCGTGATGGCGGCCGCACCGTTGTTCCAGTTCTCTCAGTGCATGACCGGCTTGCAGCAAGCAAGTGCGGGCGTGGCGACGGGTCTGGGCGTGACCGACAGTTGGCCGACCACGATCATCAACCTTTTTCAGAGCTTCACGCAGTTGTTCCTCGGTGCCGGCGGCACAGTCTAGCCAGCCGCCCCCCAGGTTCCCTCCCAATCACTACCCGACCGTGATACTGACGGAACTGGTGCCTGTGCGCGCCGCAGTGTCGGTAGCCGTAAGTGTGACGGTGTAGGTTCCGGCCGTCGTCGCCGTGAAGGTCGGTTGAGAGGAGTCCGCGTTCTGCAACGCCCCGTCGCCACCGCCGGCGGGCTGCGTGACGACCCAAGCGTAGGTGAGACCTGCCGAGGTCGCGCTGATCGTCGTCCCCGACCCGAGCTGTACATAGCTATTCGAGCCTTCGAGCAAGACAGACTGTCCCGGATTCACGGCGGTCGTGGATTCAGCGACGGCTACGACCGTGGTCGGGCCTATCGCGTCCAACGTAGCGGACTCGAGCATCCCAAGCGAACTACTGAGACCCAGTTGGATAAGCGTACCGTCACCGAAGCAGCCGCTTAGCAACACGAGAGCCAAGGGCAGCAGCACGAATCGAGTCTTGGGCATGGCGAGCCTCCTTCTCAGGCGAACGGGAACGGTACGAATCGACACGACCCGTGGATTCTATCGAGAAACAAGGCGGCGGCAATCATCGCAGGAGCCGCTGGCGTGAATTGCTATTGCCCACCGAAACCGCGCAAACGTTCACCCCCCACGACATCGCGGTCCACAGGCTTGCCGTTTGGCGCGGGAACCACGCTACGGCTGAATGAAACTGTAGTCGATCCTGAACCCGCCGGGAGCGGCGGCGTCTTGTTCGAAGGTGTAGATGAGCAGGCCCGTCCCGATGGGGTCGGCGATGTCGGGCCGGTTGCAGGTGAAGTCCACGCCAACGAGCCCGACTGAACCCGCGGCCGTACCCTCCGTGGGTTCGGCAGCCAGCGGATCACCCAGTGGCGCGCCGGAGAAATAGACGCCGCGAACGAGGGCCCTGTCGTCGGTGATGGTGATGTTCGGATTGCCCTCGTGCAGATTGACGAGTCGGATGAGCTCATCGCCGCCGACCGAAAAAGTAGCCCGACAGGGTTGGGCGATCTGCGCGCTGGACGTGTTGGCTTCGAGACGAAGTTGGCCGAAGTTGGTCGGGATCGTGTCCTTGTCGAGGGGGTTGTAGGCACCATAGGTGAAGATGGCGCGGAAGTTGGTGTTGTTGACGAAGCCGACCAGGATGGCCCGTTCGACAATCTGCCCACCGGGAGCAAAGTCGGCGGTGGGACTGGCGAGTGGGCCCAGGGCATCGGGGGTACACGTTGCCAGAGGCGCCAGGATGCAGCATGACAGCAGGGTAACAAGGGCACGCATTATGGGACGTTTTTCTCTCTGCATCACGTCGATCCCTTGGGCCGCGGAGCCGGTTTGCACGGATAGCATCGGCACCCCGCCGGGGGCGAGGCCAGATTAATCCGCCCGGACTAGTGCATGGTCACACTTGGTTCTGCGGGTTTAGCCTGTCCTGTGGCACAGG